>JAAKFR010000129.1 GCA_011064985.1 Chlamydiota bacterium | reverse complement strand
GGAGAGGCGTGTACAGCAAGAGACATCGGTCACCTCGTATGAAAAATAATATGAAAAATCTTGCTAGCAAGATATCCCATTCGCATGAAAATTTCCCTTCTTTTTTTGCCAAGGGTTAGTTGGGGCCTTCGTCTTCATCGAGCAAAGTGGCAATCTCATGGTGCCCTCCCTTTTTTGCCAGATCCAGAGCAGTCTGCTTCTTGTCATTCAGCAACTTTTTAAATGCAGGGTTTTTTGAACGCTCCAGCAAGGCTCGCGCTAAGGCAATATTTCCACAACTTGTCGCAAGATGAAGAATGGTATTCTTGGCAGAATCTTGGGAATAAAGAGAGACTCCCTGACCTAGAAGCTCGAGAAGTTGCCAGTCTCCCTTTCCGGCTGCTTGAAAAGCTGAGTTTTGTAAGGATTTATTGCGACGGATGATTTCTTCGATAAGCTTTAGGTAAGACATTCTGATGTTGTTGCCTCCCAGACCGAGGTTTGTGAGGGAGGTATTGATTTTTAGGGATTCAACGATAGCGTTAGCGCCGTTTTCTCCGATGTGGTTGGATTCCAGGTTGAGGTTTGTGAGGGAGGCATTGACTTTTAGGGCTTCAGCGATAGCGTGAGCGCCGTTGTTTTCGATGTTGTTGCTGCTCAGGTCGAGGTTTGTAAGGGAGGTATTGACTTTTAGAGATTCAGCGATAGCGTGAGCGCCGTTGTCTCCGATTTTGTCGCACTTCAGGTGGAGGCTTGTGAGGGAGGTATTGACCTTTAGGGCTTCAGCGATAGCGTGAGCGCCGTAGTCTCCGATGTTGTTGGCTGCCAGGTTGAGGTATGTGAGGGAGGTATTGACTTTTAGGGATTCAGCGATAGCCTGAGCGCTGTAGTCTCCGATGTCGTTGAAGGTCAGGTTGAGGTATGTGAGGGAGGTATTGACTTTTAGGGATTCAGCGATAGCCTGAGCGCCGTAGTCTCCGATGTCGTTGCTGAATAGGTCGAGGCTTGTGAGGGAGGCATTGACTTTTAGGGATTCAGCGATAGCCTGAGCGCCGTAGCCTCCGATGTTGTTGTTCCACTGGTTGAGGGTTGTTTCTTCACTTAGACGATTGGTCCATTCAATGATCTTTTGAGCGTGCTTATAGCCATTCTTTGCAGCCTTTTTCCAAAGAGCGATGGCTTTTTCGGGGTCTTTAGGAACCCCATCTCCTTCAGCATATTGCTTGCCCAATTGGTATTGAACTTGTGAGTGATTTCCTTCTACGACTTTTTCCCAAAGAACAACAGCGCGCTCAAGATCTTTAGGAACCCCATTTCCCTCAGCATACTGCTTGCCTAGTTGATAGAGTTGTTCTACAAAATCTTTGTTGTTCAAGTTAGGGGTTTCTTTCCAGTCGATATTTGTGTCTGCGCTAAGGGTAGTGGTTACGGTGGTGAGTTTGGGGCAGTGGTTGACTTTGAGTTTTTGGAGGGTAAAAGATTCTCTTTTAAAGGAAACAAGGTTGGAGCAGTGGCTTAGATTGAGTTTCTTGAGCTTTGGGAGATTGAAGACTGGATTTCTAAGAGCAGGGCACCCTTCGAGATGGAGTTCTTCTAGGTGAGGGGAGAGCATCTCAATTTGTGAAAGGGTTGTAGCGCTAAGTAGAAAGCTTGTATCAGAGACCAAAGCTCCATAACTCAGGTCGAGTGAACGTAAACCAGGATGGAGAAGCTCCCCCAGAATAGCAGGAGTCAGAGTCTTGGTATTTCGCAAGGTGATGGAGATGGGCTTCTGTTTTTCTGCCTCATAGAGAAATTGGAGAGCTTTGAGGAGGAGTTCTTCCCTTTCGGGGTCTTCTACAGAACTAAAATCAGCCTCTAGGGAATATTCTTCCGAGTTTTTGGTGATAAAGACCTGGTTCCAGAGTTTCTGGATCTCTAGAAGGCAAAGCTCTTGGAGAGCTTCTTGCAATGAGTAAGTTTTTCTCTTTTGGATCTCTTCAAATGTAGGGATGGTTTTGTAGTTGAGCTGCATAGCTTTTTGTGAGGTCATCGATTGGTCTGTGCGGGTAACAGTGGCAACTTCAAGTCTTTTTTCAAACGGCTGCGCAATGGCCTTCTGGTATTGTCTCTCTATGAGAAGTCCTACTGGATTTTTCTCGGTATTTTGCAGAGTGATCAATTCTCGCAATAAGAGGAGAGGATTCTCAAAAGCTTGGTTTCTCAGTACATCTTGTAGATGGTAGAATTGCATACACAAGGTAGAGATCGCTCCTTTAGCAAAAAGGAGGTTAGGGGTAAACCGTTTGTCCTCGTCTTGCTCATAGAAGGTTTGCAACTCTTTGGGATCTGGAAAAAGAGAGAGGTAAGTCTCTTCTTGCTTCTGGAGCTCTTCTAACCAATTGGTAAGGATCAGATCGGGCTCAAGTTGGCAAAACTCGTGGAGCACTCCTTTATCTAGAGGTATGTTGAGGATAAAGAGAGTTGAGCAGAAAGAAACTTTTCTTTGCCATTTCCAATCTAAGATAACCGGTTCCATAAAGGCGATGTCATTATCGATTGGGTAGACTTTGCCCGCTCTTTCCACGTAATTGGAGAGTCTTCCATCGCCAGGTTTTGTGAGGATTTCGCAGAGACGTAGCCAGGTGAGATGCTTCTTATCGAGATTCTCTTCAGGGTCGATCTCCTTTCCAGAGATTGTCTCTGAGATCACAACAGGATAGACGAGCTTTTTGTCTGGGATCTCAATACGAGCAAGTGTGATGGCGGGAGTTGCTTTTCCCATGATCCGATGCGTGAGGGAATGGATGGCATACTCCATAAGAGGTTGGTAGGGGAGTTCTTTAAAGTGGAGATCTCCATGTGCACTCACATTATGGAGGCTATTTCGGTATTTCTTCTGGATATGTCCCTTGGAGCCGATCAGATCTTTTACGGCATTGGGTTTCAAGTAGAGCTCTTTGTCCAAAAGGGGAGACTGGATTTTCACTCCTGAGCTGGGGTCTTCTGTGGTGATTAGGCTAAGACGCCTTCTGAGCTTTTGGTCTTCTGTTTTTCTAGACTGTCTGTATCCTGCTCGGTTAGGAATTTCTCTAAGTACTCGTTGGATCTCTTGTGGGACATGGTTGATGTAGAGAGCTTGGAGCTCTACCTGATCAGGAGAGTTTAGCATTTGGTAATAAGTGCGATGTATTTCAATAGGGGAGTGTTGCAAGAATGTAGCAGCAAGCCTTACGATCTCAACAGTCGGCTGTTGTAGGGCTAGTTTGAGAAGATCCACTTCTTCTAAATTTGCTTGGTAGAGAGGAAGTAGAGCTAACAGATGCACTTTTCGAAGAGCTTCTTTCTCATGCTGTTGGAGGACGGGTAGCTCTAAAGAGGGGGCAAGAGAAGCCTCCTCTTGAATTCTTTCACACTCCACATGAAGACGTACCCGCAAGGTGTACAATTCCGAGATACACTCTTTGAGAAGCTTCTTAGTTGTAGTAGTAAAGAGGGGAACCTGCTTGATTAGATCAAGGGTGTTGCATTCCTCAAGCCCAAGCAAAAGTCCCAAGTCTCCCAAGAAATGGAAAAGGGGTTCCACAAAGTCCTGTTTGATTGCGCACACCTCTCCTTGCAGAATCTGGAGCTTGTCAAATTCCTCTCTTCTCATTTCCAGAAGCTTTTGGGCATATTCTGTGAGATCTATCCTAGGGGTTTCAAATGTGTGATTCCCATGCAAAGAGACTGAACGGAGCTTGGCTCTATAGGCTTTGAGCTTGTCCTTATCAAATTCTTGGGGCAGGATCAAGAATGTTTCAGCTTTTCCAATCAAGGGTTCATCTGCAGGATCAATCTGTAGACCTAGCTTCTGTTTGAAGTTGAGAAATTCTTGTTTTGAGTTGGCCTCACCGAGAGACCGAATTTGGAGA
>JAAKFR010000128.1 GCA_011064985.1 Chlamydiota bacterium | reverse complement strand
GCGCTTTTAAGCGCTCTTCTGGAGATCAGACCCTCTTTCAATTTGAAGTCCCCAAACACTTTTTGGCTTTCCAAGCTGATGGCTCTTCGCACCCTCTTAACACCAAAATTCAGTTCAGTAAGGAGATCTCTCCAAAGGATAAAACCCGTTTCAAGTATCTAGGGACAATCACAGATGGAAGTGGAAGAGAGCGTTCCTTTGTTTCTCCTATGCATCGTTGGAATGGCTCGGTCTTTTGGAGAATGAAAACGGGGCATTGGCCTATACGTGGCAGCATTCCTTATCGTATCCAACCCAGGACGTGGACCCCCTACCACATTCCGATTGTTAAAGAGAAGCTCCCAAACGGCAATATCCTCGTCTATGGGTATACCCAATGGAAAGAAGAGAAAAAGAACTACCCTTTTCCCCGGCTTCTCAGCTCAATCACTGCCTACAATGCCGATAAAACCAAAAAACTCGGTTCCATCCAGCTCCAATACCCACGTGCCAAACACAAAGAAGTCGCGAAAATCCGAATCATCGGAAGTGATCAGCGAACAGCTCTTATCCAACACACTGAGAAAACTCCCATCCAAATCACCTCTGCCAAAAAACCTGGTAGTCCTCGCAATACCTATACCCACCAAGATAAAAGGCTGAGTGCCGTCTCAAAAGCTAATGGGTACACCCTAAAAACCGAGTACAACAAAGAAGGGAAAGTCTCGGCCCAATATGCCCCTGTTGGTCCCAATGGGAAAATGTGCCCGATCGGTCGATATGGCTACAATACTTACATGACCCAAGTAGTTGATGCAGAAGGGAACAAAGTCGACTACCACTTCGATCCCATTCATAAACGGTTACACACCATTGCCTATTTGCGAGACCATCAGGTCTACAAACAAGAACACTTCGAGAGGGACGACAAGACAGGGAACATCCTACGCAAAACCGTTGCAGATGGGGACAACACCCCTCTCCAGATCACCGAATACACCTACGATAAGAACCAAAACCCGATCGAAGAAAAGGTAGGAGATGGGCAAGAGTGGCGCAAAATCACACGGACCTTTTCTGCTGATGGCTTCAATCTCACACTCACAGAAACCGACCGCCCTGGCAAACTCATCTGCTACACCTATATCCCTGAGACAAACCTCCTTGCCTCTGAGCTTACCTATGAACAAGACACTATTTGCAAGAGGATCTTCCACACCTACGATGACTGCGCCATTTGCATCGAAAGCATCACGGATGATGGCATCTCAGATGATCCCCAAGACCTCGAGGGTATCACCTACCGGAAAATCACCCGCATCACTCCGAAATACTCCACCCCTTGCTTTGGACTCCCCGAACTCATCGAAGAGAAAACCATCGACCCAAATGGCCATGAGCTTCTCTTACAAAAAACGGTATATACCTACACTCCCTTCGGGAAGGTCCTCCAAGAGGACCACTATGATGCCGAAAATTCCCATCGCTATACCATCTGCAACACGTATGACAAGGAGGAACGTCTCACCTCCACAACAGATCCCTTAGGAGCTGTGACGACTTTTACCTACGATGCCAATAACAACCTCACCTCCATCACAGGTCCTCGCCCTGAGCAGCACCGCGAAATCGCCTACGACAAAGCCAATCGCCCCATCCGCACAACAGATAGTGGCATCCTCACGACCCACAAAACCTACGACAAACTCGGGCGAGTTTTTGAGGAGATCGACCCTTGTGGGCACGCTACTCGTTACGAATACGATGTATTGAGTCGGGTAACGAAAATCTCTCACCCCGATGGCGCCATAGAACGAAAAGAGTACGATGTCCTTGGCAATGTCACCAAAGAGACCGATCCAAAAGGCTTTGAGACCCACAAAACCTACAACACCTTTGGCCAAGCCCTCTCGATCCACTGTCCCGACGGCTCCCAGGAACAGTACACCTACAATCCTACAGGAACCATCGAGACCTTCACCGACAAAAACGGAGCAACTACCCACTACACCTATGACCTGTTTGACCATCCCATCCAGATCGACACCTACTCTTCCTCAGGAGAGCTCCTCAAAACCACATCAGCCACCTACTCCCCCTTCCACAAACTCTCCGAAACCGATGCCGTAGGCAACACCACCCACTACACCTACGACTTTTCTGGAAGGCTCATTTCTGAAAAAATGAACGAACGGGAAGTCACCTACGAGTATGATTCCCTTGGGAGACAATACAAGACAACCGAGGGAGATTCGGTCTCTCTTGAATTCTTCAACAACCGTGGTGAGGTGGTAGAAAAACGGATCGAAGACACCCAAGGAAACACCCTCTTCCAAGAACAGTACACCTACGACCCCGCAGGGAGCCAAACCTCTGTCATCACCTGCATGGGCACCACCCACACAACCTACAACAACATCGGCAAACCCCTCGAAAAACTCGATCCCCAAGGTAGCCCAATCACCTACAGCTACACCTACCTAGGAGGTTACCAAGAGACCATCACCGATCCCATAGGAGTCTCCACATACAAGCTCTACGACTTACGCAACCGTCTCACCGAACTCTCCATCTACAGCCCCCAAGGAGAGCTCCTTCAAAAACGAGAGAAACACTACGACCTCGCAGAAAACCAAACCCACGCCATCGAACACGTCTATGAAGATGGCACATTTCGCGAAACCATCATCCATGAAACCACCTTTGGCCCCCTCGGTAGATGTGAAAGGCTTCTAGAAGCTGGAGAAAAAGAGACCCTCTACTTCTACGACGCAACGGGCCGCCTTTCTACCACCCAAAAACCTGATGGAACAGAGCTCCACAGGGAATACGACCCCTTAGGTCGCCTCTCTCTCTACTACGGCCCTGATTTTTCCTACACCTACACCTACGACGCCCTAGACCGTGTCATAGAAGTAGAAAACACCACAAGAACCTATGACACCTACGGTAATCTCATCGAAGAGACTCTTCGCTCCGGCCTTACCCTCAAAAGCACCTACGACTCCTATGGGAAAAGAAAAACCCTCACCCTTCCAAACAACAGAACCGTCTCCTACACCCATCAGGGACCTCATCTCAAAACCGTCACCTTCAACCAACACACCCATACCTACACAAAACGCAACCTAGCCGGCAAACTCACCCAAATCGATACCTCGCTAGGACAAATCACCAACACATACGACCCAGCCCTCCGCCTCCAAACCACAAATGCCCCTCACCTCTCAGCCACCTACACCTACGACACCCGAGGTAATCTCACCACCTACACCTTCTCAGACCCCATCGGCCAAGAGACACGCCACTACGCCTACGACGACCTCTCCCAACTCACCTCAGAAAACCAAGACACCTATACCTACGACTCCCACTACAACCGGACCAGAAAAAACACCCAAGAGTACACCCTAAACCCCCTCTTCCAAGTCCTCTCCGATGGTGAGAGCACCTACACCTACGACTCCAATGGGAATCTCCTCTCCGATGGGAAACACACCTACACGTACGACTCGCTCGATAGACTCATTTCAGTCGACGATACGACTTACACTTATGATCCCTTTAACCGCCGCATCTACAAAGACAAAACCCCCTTCCTCTGGGATGAGAAAAACGAAATCGGAAGTCCCCAAGACCTCCGCATCCTAGGAGAAGGGCTCGGAGCCGAAATCGGAGCTGCCGTCTACCTTGAACTCAAGAAAACCCCCTACATCCCCCTCTTTGATCACCAAGGCTCCCTCCGTCTCCTCCTCCACAAGAAAAAAAAACCAGAAACCTACCGCTACAACGCCTTTGGCGAAGAATTAACCTCAAGCGTCACCTCACCCTGGCGCTTTGCCTCCAAAAGACTAGATCCTGAAACCGGCTACCTCTACTTCGGCAGGCGCTACTACAGCCCCAC
>JAAKFR010000127.1 GCA_011064985.1 Chlamydiota bacterium | reverse complement strand
TATTTAAAGACTTAACCCAAGTTCCCATCCTCAGGCACAAAGTATGTGGTGTTCTTACTCATCCCGCAGAGGACAATGAATTACGCAAACTTTTCAGAAGCAAGACACAAAGCTTCAACACAAAGACACAAAGGATTTCTTAAATCCGGCCTCCTCCTCGTAAGAGGAGTTTTTCTTAAGGAGAGAGCAAAAATGGAAAATAGAATCGAACAATAACATGAGAAATTTAACATTTCTATTTTCCATTTTTGCTCTCTCCTTAAGAAAAAAGACCCTTTGGGTCAGGCCGGATTCTTCGTGTCTTTGTGCCTTCCATTCTCGTTATTTCCCGGTAGGGGGCATGTAAGAGCCTGGTATGCTTGTGTCTGAAGACCAGAGTCTTGAGTTTTTAACTGATTTGGGTTACGCTCAAATATTTTTAACGAAAAATTTCTAGCAATGAAGGCAAAAGCTCCACTTTTAATTGCACCCCTGTTGAAAAACTCAAGTTGAGGTGGACTTTTGGCTGTTTTTACTCCCATTTTAACAATCGCTCGCTCGCTGTATGCAAGAGGGGAGTTCTTGGCAACTCAACAGAAGTCCAAATCGTACATTCACTTTTTCTAAACGGATTCTTTGAAAAACCATCCTGCCTATCCTGTTTGTTTTTTTGCATACATGTTTGAATAGTGTCGGCTAAGTGGAAAGATCACAAACAGGTCTGGATTTTCTGGAATGTCGCTAGCAGGAGAATCGATGATAACCAGCAGTCCTCATGAAGGGAAAAAAATGTTAAGAAATTCCTTATTCAACCTTTTTGCCTCCTGGTTGTCGTCATCCAGCCATTCGGCTGTTCTGGGGTAGTAGAGCTGGTGATTCTTATACCAAACTTTCCAGGTTGCTTTAGTATCTATTGAATGGCTCCCCATGGAAGAGATCGAGTGTGGGGAAAAATACATTCGTGAGTAACCTCTTCGTGGTTGAAGCACAATCCCCACATTGTGGTGATCTTTGCACCTTTCCCATGCGCTTCTTACTGGGTTCGCACGTCTAACTAGCACAGCATCTCCTGTAGAGCTTTGTTGTATGACATGCAGAACAATCTTTTTTTCTTGGCTCCACTGGCCAAGTTTGGTTTCTAGTTCCGTGTAGGCTCCCGAATAGTTAAAATATTCATAGGTGGCCCGAACGGGAAGGGAGAGTTTTGAAGGCTCAGGAAAATTATTATGGAGGACAACGATGTGATGGGGAGGCTTAGCAAGATGTATGGCAAGATCGATGATCAGGAAAACTCCTCCAGCTGTCCAAGCTCCGATAGCATTTATTCCGGCTAAGTGGAGCCCAACCCCACCTCCGATTGTGAGCAGTCCTAGTAGGGCCAACACCACTTTAACCTCTTTTGTATGGGAGGTTAAGTAGCCCGAAAAGGGTTGAAGGTTTTCACAAAAAGTCGGTGAAAAGCACGAAACACACATCCTTAAGTTCTTCTCCTTTTGTTACAAGAACATTTTACTTGAATAGAGGTGGAATTGCAAGCAAAAAGCCTGCCATCAGCAATTCTGATAATAAAATATTTTAATAATCCAATTTCCTTAGAACGGATTTTTTTGGCTTGCCCGGTGCGGGAAAAAAATCGGGCATGAAGGAGGTGATTTGTGCTTGCAGATATTTTTACTTTATCCCATAAGGGGAGGACTAAAGAAAAGCGAGGAATGAACCATATGGACGTAGTCACCCTTTCGCGGATTCAGTTCGCCATGAATATTTCCTTTCATTATCTGTTCCCCCCGTTGAGTATCGGTCTTGGACTGATTCTCGTCATTATGGAAGGAGCGTACCTGAAGACAAAGAATCCGATTTATGAGCAGATGACCCGATTTTGGGTAAAAATTTTTGCGGTTATCTTCGCAGTGGGAGTAGCGACAGGACTTGTCCAAATTTTTGCTTTTGGAACCAACTGGGCCACTTTCTCCCGTTTTGTGGGAGACATTTTTGGAAGCATCTTGGGGGCGGAAGGGATATTCGCCTTCTTCTTGGAGTCGGGATTTTTGGGGATTCTCCTCTTTGGATGGAATCGGGTGAGCCCCAAAATGCACTTTTTCTCGACTATCATGGTTTCCCTTGGAGCCCACTTCAGTGGCGTGTGGATTGTGATTGCTAACTCATGGATGCAAACTCCTGCAGGTTATGAGATTGTGGGAGAGGGGGCTTCTCGACACGCAGTGATTGCGAATTTCTGGGAAGTGTTGATGAATCCATCGGCGATGATTCGACTGGGCCATGTGATTGTCGGGTGTTGGCTTGCAGGAGCTTTCCTTGTACTCAGTGTCAGTGCTTTTTACCTTTTAAAGAAGCGCCATCTCGATTTTGCAACGAAGTCATTTAAAATTGGAATGATCGTTGCAAGCATCTCTGTCGCTCTTCAACTTTATACAGCCGATGCTTCTGGTCGTGCAGTGGCCCGTGAGCAGCCAATTAAGCTTGCTGCGTTTGAGGGTGTCTACAAGACTGAGACGCCAACAGGGATGTGGGCTTTGGGAATCGTAGAGCCTGAAAAGAAGAAAGTCATTGGAATCCCCATACCGGGTTTACTCTCTTTCCTTGTCTATCGGGATTTTACCCAAGCAGTTCCAGGTCTCGACCAGTTTCCCCCTGAGCTTTGGCCAAATGTGAAAGTTGTATTCCAGACCTACCACGGCATGATCATGATGTGGGGGCTGATGCTTCTTGCTGCAATTATGGGACTCATTGCTTGGAAGAGAAAAAAGATTCTTGAAAGCAAATGGACCCTCCGATTTTTGGTCATTTCGATCTTATTTCCGGAGATTGGGAATCAACTCGGCTGGTTTTCTGCCGAGATGGGGAGGCAACCCTGGGTTGTGTATGGACTTCTTAAGACCAAAGATGCCGTTTCTGCGTCGATCTGCCGAGGTCAGGTGATCTTCTCTCTTTCTCTTTTTATCATCATCTATATCCTTCTCTTTTGCATGTTTATCTATCTAATGGATAAAAAAATTCGGCACGGCCCACAAGAGGAGGAGCTTGGAGAGTATCGAGATCCGTATAAATTAGGAGAACAGAATGGATAGTTTGGAGTATGGGTTTGCCGTTTTTTGGTATATCGTCTTTATCTCGTCAGTGATCTGTTATGCGATGTTGGATGGATTCGACTTAGGAGTAGGGGTTCTCCACCTGTTTGCGAAAAAAGATGTCGAGAGGAGGATTTTTCTCAATGCAATCGGCCCTGTTTGGGATGGGAATGAGGTTTGGCTCGTGGTCGCAGTGGGGGGGATGTTTGCTGGATTTCCCTTTGTTTACGCCACCCTGTTTTCCGCTTTTTACATCCCTTTGATTCTTCTGATCTTTGCTCTGATTTTTCGTGCAGTTGCAATTGAATTCCGCAGTAAGCAGCCAATGCATTGGTGGCGCTCTATGTGGGACGTCATTTTCTTTACTGGAAGTGCGGGGATTTCCCTGTCAATTGGGGTTATTTTGGGCAATCTTGTGCAGGGGATCCCTCTCAATGCAGACCATAATTATGTAGGAGATGCATTTCTTACTTTTCTTAAGCCCTATCCGATTCTTGTGGGGATTTTGACTCTCTCCTTATTCATGATGCATGGAGCAATCTATCTAATTATGAAAACGGAAGGGGAGCTCCAAGAGAAGGTAAAGAGTTGGCTTACGCCCACGATGATTTTCTTTATCATCACTTACGCCACAACTACGATGGTGACTCTCATCTACCAGAGCCATATGGTCGATCGTCTGCGAGAAAGACCCTATCTTTTCCTCGTCGCTCTTGCCAATATGTTGCTCATCGCTAATATTCCAAGAGAGGTACACAGAAAGAACTACGGTTGGGCCTTTATCTCTTCATGTTGCAATATCGCTTTTCTGCTCGTTCTCTTTGCTCTCGGGATTTTCCCCGAGCTTGTCCGTTCGAGCATCGATCCAATTGCCAACAGCATCACAATATCCAATGCGTTTACTTCGCTTAGGACTCTGATCGTCTTGACCGTGATTGTTGCGATCGGCTTGCCTCTTGTCTTTGCCTACGGCTTCTATGTTTACCGCCTTTTCCGAGGCAAGGTTAAACTCGACCACATGAGCTACTAAGGG
>JAAKFR010000126.1 GCA_011064985.1 Chlamydiota bacterium | reverse complement strand
AAAATCAAATATTCCAATCGGTACGGCGAGCTATTTACTGAAACTTCTCCATTACAGCGATGCGTGATGAAGAAGTTTGACATCGAATTACCGGCATAGTTACATTTCCCGGGAATTCAGGTTTCTAAACGGGATGTAGATTTTTCCTGTCAATTGGAGCTCTATTCTCAGATCGATTTGCTTGTGAAATTTGGAACCTACTTTAAAAGGGAAGCAAAGGAGCTCATTGCAAAAATGATGGGGGATCGTTTCAACCTCAAAAAAGAGCGCGGTGATGTATTTTTCAAGACAAATGATTCACTCACTCTGTCGAACAAAAATCGTAAAATTAAGAAGTTTTTGAAGAAGGTCTTCCCCCTCTCTTCTCAAGAGATCAGGTGTCTTGAACTATTTAAGGAAGGGCATTCGGCCCAGGCGACAGCTGCGATTCTCAACCTATCACCTAGAACCGTTGAGTCGTACTTTGAAAGCATCAAATATAAGCTTAGCTGCTCTTCTAAGGCTGAACTTCTTGAGATCTAAGCCCATGGGAGCTCATGCTACGATTTCAGAGAGGCTGGACCATCCGAGGACTTGTCCTTCTCGACGAGTTTACTTTTCCTCGCCGCCGAAAATGAGGTAGGCTTCGTCTTGTAAGCCGGATAGCTCTTTCCAGTACGCGAGTGATTTAAAGAATTTTCTGTCGATTGTTTCTCCCGATTTGATTTGGGTTACACCCAAAGGATATTCTGTCTGAAGAAAATCGCCTAGCGATTGAAGAAATCAGAGAAATTCTAAGTTCTATCCTTTCGCAAAATTCACGAAAACTCTTTTTTCCATACCTTAAAAAGGTTATATTCGTTATAATGGTTTTGCCTAACATTAGGAGGTTTGTTATGTCAAGTGCACTAGGAGCAATACGATTGAGACTGTGCTCAGCTAGAATTTATCCAATGACCGAGAACTTTGAAAATAAGAGCTTGGTTCGATTTTTCTCTACAAATTCCGATTCAGATCCTCAGACTTTGTCAAATAAAAAAATTCTTCCAGGAATTCCTGAAAAAGTAAAAAATGATAAGCTAAAGTCCGGATATTTCGTGCCTAGACAAACAGACCCTGGATATGAAAATTGGGAAGAGAAAGTATTGAAAGGGATTAAAGACCTGGATGCGTATAATAAAATGCTGGAAACGTTAAACAAAGACTTTAAAAGTTAGTCTTTTACAAAAATTGTGCCAATAACATTAATTGTTGCTCCTTCGTCAGTTTCTGTTGGAATGATAGATATGTGTACAATTTTTCCACCAAGTTGGGGGATCATCTTCTCAATCTGAGCAATTTTAAATGCAGTATTGACTACTACAAGATCATTTTTTGGCACACCTTTATTTTTCAACATTGTAAAAATTCTCTCACTTAGAGGTTTTTCAAATTGAAGTCCAACTGCTGTTCCATTGTCTTCAATTATGTGGGGATCATAACCATAGTTTTTATTCATGGTTCGACAAGCGGTTTCATCCCAATGTAAAAAAGATGCCATTGCAACGTCGTGTGGACCCATAATTGCAATTCGGTCTTTTAAAAATTGTTGAATTTTTGAAAATTTTTCAACAATAACAAGACGATAAAACATAAATAATTTCTGATAATCCAGATGTTTTTCAATTTGCTTAGGGTATCCGTCAAAAGAGTTGGCAAGAGCCCAACTAACTCGTTTTTCATCAAGAAGAAGAGTAGAAAATTTTGCAGCGACTTCTAATTTTTCTTTTTGTCCATTGGTAAGAATAATTTGCATGTCATTGGTTTGCTTATGAATTAAATAAGGAACCACGAGACCTAAAAAATCTGCATTATCACAGCCTTCATTCAAAATGAGTACTTTAGAATTAATACGCACATTTTTTTTTGTTACGAGAGAAGCAAATTGATTGAACAATACTTTTTTATCGTTATTTAAGACTTGAATATTGCCCTCTTCATCCACTTGAGGAAATCGAATTTCTGATGCTTGCCAAGCAACAATATTTGCGGTTTGTGTGATAGGGCTTGTATCAGCAAGTCTATCGCGCCAATTCAAGGATTGAAAATGAAATGCACCTTCAAGGATTAATGGGATGTTCTTTTCTAAAAAAAATTTTCTACTTACTTCTTGGATCAAAGTTTCAGCTTGTAAATAATCCTCATCAAAGCCATTTTTAAAAGTCGTAAAAAATCTTCTTGTCTCTGTAAAAGTTTTAAATTGAATGTTTTGCAATGAATACTCTATATTTCTAAGAGGGAAACTGTTTCGAAATAGAACGCTCATAAATGCCTCATTTTTTAAATCAGATTGTTTTGAAGCAAATTTTACATCATTTACGAATAAAACTCAAGGACAAAAAATTTAATGTGGCAGCAAGTTTGAAATGTCCCCGGGTTTCGGCAAAGTAGAAATGTCCCCTACCACCGAAAATTATAATGTACTGCCCCCTATTTTTTGGACACAAATTTAGCTTAAACAATTTCTTTCCTTCCGTCTTTCAACCTTCATTTTCCTTGAAATTCTCATATCCATCTGTTTATCCTAATGACACCGAAGAAAAAGTGGCCGTGTCCTCTTCTCCCTCTGCTAACACTGGAACGGAGAATGCGTAGGATGGCATGTAACCAAGAAAGGAGATCGATTTGGGGCTCTTGAACCAATTGCTATGGGGGTTGAGAAGATTTTCGGACCATTGGTTCCAGGAGTAGCTAAAGGCCTCAGTTTGTGAATAGACCATGGGAGTCAATACAAATCGGAGGACTTCAGATTCGATACTGGGGGATTGTCCCGAGCATGGGATATGTACGAGAGCAAGAGACAAATGGAGTAGTAGAGCGTTTCAATCGAACCTTTAAAGAGCCAAGTCATTTCAAGAGATCAGGTGTCTTGAACTATTTAAGGAAGGGCATTCGGCCCAGGCGACAGCTGCGATTCTCAACCTATCACCTAGAACCGTTGAGTCGTACTTTGAAAGCATCAAATATAAGTTTAACTGTTCTTCTAAGGCTGAACTCCTTGAGATCTAAGCTTATGAGCTCATGCTACGATCTCAGAGAGGCTGGACCACCCGAGGACCTGCCCTTCTCGACGAGTTTGCTTTTCCTCGCCGCCGAAAATGAGGTAGGCTTCGTCTTGTAAGCCGGATAGCTCTTTCCAATACGCGAGTGATTTAAAGAATTTTCTGTCGATTGTTTCTCCCGATTTGATTTCTATAGGGAGAACTTTTCCTCCTTGCTCCAAGATGCAATCAATTTCGTGCCCTTGATTATCTCTCCAAAAGGAGCAATTGGACTCTTTACCCTGATTGAACCTATGCTTCAGGAGCTCAGAGATCACGTATGACTCAAACAGACCTCCTCTTAAGTAATGATGAGCGATTTGTTCGGGGGATTCAATTTTGAGAAGGCTACAAGCGAGTCCTGTATCGTAAAAATAGAGTTTTTTTGATTTGATGAGCCGTTTGCTGAAATTTTTGTAATAGGGAGGGAGCATGAAGATGATAAAGCTTGCTTCTAGAATAGAGAGCCACGCCTTAGCTGTATGATAGGGGATTCCACAATCTCTTCCTAAATCCGAGAAGTTGATGATTTGCCCAACCCTCCCAGCACAGATTCTAATAAATCTCTGAAAAGATGAAAGATCAGAGACATTTTTCAGTTGCCTCACATCTCTTTCTACAAAAGTGCGAATATAATTTGGGTACCAATCAGGAGGGGAGAGGTCCTTCTCAAAGATGCGAGGATATCCTCCCTTAAAAAGGGTGGTATTGAGGTCTGTGGACAATATATTTCCCTTCTTGAGCTCACTTTGTGATAAGGGGAGCCGAGTCAAAAATGGCCACTCGACCGGCCAAGGTTTGGGTGATCTTTTCGTTCATGAGGAAGTTTTGTGATCCTGTTAGAATGAATCTTCCTTCTCCCTCTTTTGCATCGACTTCGAGTTGAAGGTAAGAAAAGAGTGCTGGAGCGTGTTGGACTTCGTCAATGATCAACCCTCCATTTTTTTGATACGACTTTAGAAAATAGGAGGGGTCTGTTTGTGCCAACTCCCTTTGGTTGAGGTTCTCTAAATTTGTGTAAGCATAATCTTGAAATGTCTCTTTTACGAGGGTAGTTTTTCCTGACTGTCTCGGTCCAAGAACAGCAATTACTGGAAACTTTTTTGCCAATGCGACTATTTTTCTTTTAATATCTCTTTCGTACATATGGTTTTTCCGTGTTCA
>JAAKFR010000125.1 GCA_011064985.1 Chlamydiota bacterium | reverse complement strand
CAAAGCCAAGAAGATATATCAGGCTATTGGAGTAATTAGGAATGAATCGGTGCGGGAAATTGTGTAGTGCCTTCGGTTTTTTGTAATGGTCTTTTTATCAAGGAGTTATGGATTTTTACGTCTCAAGTCGGGAGAATTCCTGTAAAGGGATATCCTCCCCCCTTGATGATTGACCAGAAGGTTTCCTCCTCATGTTGGTTAAATTCTCATTCCCTTTCTTGTCCATCTTATTCGTGAGGAAGGCATTATTGTTCCCCTTCAATCTGGGGATCGTCACCCGCAGCAGGACAAGAGCCCCAGCTGGGATGGAAAGGAAACCAGCGATTGTATTGAAGTTCGTAAGTCCTGCTACACCTCCTCCATGGTGAAGTCCAAGAGCAATGAGAGTGGCCGATCCTCCCATCATCAGAATCGGAGCAACAACTGCAAGCACCTTGGCCACAACATTTCTCTGCTTACTCCCCAAAATACTTTCGAGTAAAAGAGAGGTGCCCAACGCTCCACCTGCGATTGTGAGAGGGATAATCGACATATCCATAAAAGTGGGATTAGCAAACGAGTGCAAAAGTCCACTTCCACTGAGGAACGTGGCTCCGATTCCAACCCCAATGCCCATTATCCCAAGACTAAAGGCTATATTGGCAGCCTTTTTGACCCACTCCTTCTCTGGATATTTATCCCCTATCCGATCTGGCCACCCGAAGAACTTCTCCCCAGTTCCCTTCACCGTGTCTGCTACTTTTTTGCCCCAGCCATCTTCCTCCTTAGGCTTCTTCTCGCTCGATTTGCTCGATGGAGAGCCTGCTCTAGGATGGTTATTTCCAAGCTTGAGATGGTGAGGAGCATATTGAAGTGGATTAGCCATAAACACCTAAAGATAAATTATTTATGGACTAATTATATAAAATATTCTATTAAAAGTCAAGTCGGAATCGTGGGAGAAGGTGCCTTCACTCCTAGATAGACGTGTAAACAGATGCTTGCTGCAAAAAGGGAGACAAAAATGGCAGTTGAAGCAAGAAGAGGGATATAGTAGCCGGTTACGACAAGAAAAGCGACAGTCCCGACGGTTGTCAGAAGACATACGCCCCACGCCTTCATCCATTTCCCTCCATCGTCCTTCCCGAGAGCACATTTACGCACAAGAGCGATGATCGGCATCGCAACGACCCCCACAAGGGCCATCAGAGGGGCTAGGAAGACCTTAGCGAACCCATCGATTGTTGCCAGAGGAGTAACCACCACTCTAGAAAGAATGTGAGAGGTCTCGTAATGACCTGCTACACAGGTCTTCTCCTTGACTAAGTACTCAGGAGCAAACCACCCTTTTAAGATCCCACATGTGCTAGAACAATCCATAAGGCCTAAGAGGCTACACCCTTTACCCAATTCTCACAAATGTTTTCTTCCCTATGTGGCAGCAAGTTTGAAATGTCCCCTACCACCGAAGGTGATCCTGTCTATCCTGTTTATCCCCTTCTTTTTCTCTGAACCTAAAAGGAAATTTTGAAGATCATGGTGGCAAGAGGAGCGAGCTGGATCTCCACACCAACAACCTCCCCCTGTTCATCCCTGACAACCAGAGGTTCCCGGTTCTCCTTCCCTGATCCCCCATAGCGCATCGCATCGGAGTTGAAGATCTCCACAACCTCCCCCAAATTAGACAACCCAAGGAAATACTTCTCGTGATAACTAGGGGTGAAATTGTGGACACACAGAAGCTCATACTCCCCCTCGCCCCCCTTTCTCCGATAACTCACAACACTGTGATCCCAGTCATCGAAGGAGACCCACTCAAAGGTGTTAAACGCAAAATCTTGTTCCCAAAGAGGAGGGTGATTGAGATAGAGGTGGTTGATCTCTTTCACAAGAGTTTGGATCCCCTGGTGAGAGGGGTATTGGAGGAGGTGCCAGTGGATCTCCTCTTTTACATACCACTCGCTGAATTGCCCGAATTCTCCTCCCATAAAGAGCATCTTCTTCCCTGGCTGACACATCATATAGGAGAGCAACAGACGTAAATTGGCAAACTTCTGCCAATAATCTCCAGGCATTTTCGAAATCAGGCTCCCCTTTCCATGTACAACCTCGTCATGAGAGAGAACGAGGGCAAACCGCTCTGAAAAAGCATAGAGAAGACCAAAAGTGAGATCTTCATGGTGGTATCTGCGGTAAAGAGGGTCTTGGGAAAAGTACCGGAGAGAGTCGTGCATCCACCCCATATTCCATTTGAGATCGAAGCCGAGACCATCCCAATCGGTTGAAATAGTGATTTTAGGAAAGGCGGTCGACTCTTCTGCAATCATGAGAACACCTGGCGCTTTTTGGTGGACGATTGAGTTGAGATGCTTCAAGAACTCGATCGCTTCGATGTTCTCATTGCCCCCCGATTGATTTGGGATCCAATTCCCCTCTTCTCGTCCATAATCGAGATAGAGCATGGAGGCGACCGCATCAACCCGCAATCCATCGATGTGCATCACTTCGAGCCAAAAAAGGGCACTTGCGAGCAAAAAGTTGCTCACTTCATGTCTCCCATAGTTGAAAATCAAGGTGTTCCAGTGGGGATGGTACCCCAGTCTTGGATCCTCGTGCTCATAGAGACACGTCCCATCGAAGCGGGCGAGAGAGAAGGCATCAGAAGGGAAGTGCCCCGGGACCCAATCGAGGATCACACTGATCCCCTTCCCGTGGAGATGGTCAACAAAGTACTGAAAATCGGCAACGGTCCCATGTCGACTTGTGACAGCAAAAAACCCAGAGACCTGATACCCCCAAGACTCATCTAGAGGGTGTTCGAAGATCGGCATCAACTCGACATGGGTGAATCCCATCTCATGGCAATAGTCGACAAGCTCATGGGCAAGCTCTCGGTAGTTTTTATAGTGCCCGTGAGAGAGCCTCCAAGAGCCGAGGTGAACCTCATAGATGTTGATCGGTTTGGGATCGAAACACTCGATCTTCCGCTTATCGAGCCACCCCTCATCGTGCCAGGTATGGAGATGGAGATCGGCCACTACAGAGGCGGTTAGAGGGCGCAGCTCACTTGCGTGGGCATACGGGTCGGCTTTGAGCAAGATCTCCCCCTGTTGGGTTTTGATCTCAAACTTGTACCGCTCCCCTGCTTGTAGTCCTGGGACAAACAATTCCCACACCCCAGAGCTCCCCATGCTCCGCAATGGATTGACCCGTCCATCCCAGAAGTTGAAATCCCCGACTAGCGAAACCCGCATGCTCCCCGGGGCCCAAACGGCAAATTTCACCCCCTCTACCCCCTCATGACTCGCCAAACGGGCCCCCATCACCTCATAGAGGTTGTAGTGGACCCCCCGGCTAAATAAATGAGAGTCGAGCTCTCCCCAGGTAGGGGAAAAAGCATAAGGATCATGAGCCAAAAGCCCCGACTGGTGATATACCCGATAATCTAAAGGCCCCACTTCATCCGAAACAATCAGATCAAAAAGACCCGCCTCATGAATCTTCCGAGCTGGATGAACCGTCCCCTTCACTTCGACAAAAACCTCGACAGCCCCCGGCCGATAAAGCCGGATGATCTTCTTCCCCTCAAAGTAGGGATGAAGCCCCAAAAAGTGGTGTGGATCCCAGTGTTCCCCGTAGATCAGCTGGATCATTTCACTCAAAAAAACGGGGTCGGCTTTCTGCAATTCTTGTATCGTCATGACTCAATTGTAAAATTATTATTACAATAGATCCAAGAAATACTTTTAGATTTCGGCGATATCGATGATTCTGTAGAAGTAGTTGCTGGAAAGAAGAGCATCAGAGACAGGGCCAAGATGGAAAAGGACCGGGGCAACACCAAACCCTTTAGGGAAGTCGAGAGAGGAGATTTTTTCTTTCAATGTGTCGATCACCTCTAACCCAATAGCCCGGCGGCGCATCTTGAACTCACAGACAAAAAGGGTGTTACTGCGCATCTGGATCAGATAATCGATTTGACACCCTTTTTTTCCCCCATGTCCCTTCTGCATATAAGGATTGTCCATGACAACATCTTGAGAGTGAATCCCAAGTGCTTGATAGAGAAGGGGTCTATTTTTGAGCAAGAGAGTTTCTAGTTGGAATCCCAACATCGGTTCGATCCCAGGCAAACTGGAAAAGGAAACTTCCGCAAAAGAGCCTTGCTCAATCTTAGAGAGGTTAGGCTCGATATAGTGGATGTAAAATCTGAGGTAATTGTCTGATAATCTGTAGAGGGTGGTTTTTCTCCCCTTCCCTGTTTTGAGGGACCACTCAGGGTGCCTGCTAACAAATCCACAAGTTTCTAAACTTTTCAGATGCTGACTCAAA
>JAAKFR010000124.1 GCA_011064985.1 Chlamydiota bacterium | reverse complement strand
GCCAAGTAAACGATTTTATCATTAGCCCAATGCCTTAATAGGGCACGTTGGGTTGAAACGGGGGGCGAGCAGGGTGACCTGTCTCGTCTACCCTCTACGTACGGTTCGATGAGGGGGGCGGGCCTAAACACCCGCCTCTACTCTTAATGTCTTCTGTTCTCGTTATTTCCCAGTAAGGGGCATGCAAGAGCCTGGTATGCTCGTGTCTGAAGACCAGAATCTTGGGTTTTTAACTGACTTGGGTTACACCCAAACCATTTTCTATTTCCCAACTTTCTATTTCCCAACGACAACCTTACGACATCTCTAAATTACATTCACGACTTTGCAGGTGTCCTGCCCCCCTCCGGGTCCTTTTTAGCAGAAAAAGGTACGTGCTAATCTCCCCTTGAAGGAGTGCTCTGGAGAGGAAGGAGTTGATTCAAAAATCAGGACGTAGGCCATTCGGCCATCATGACCCATTCTCTCTTCAGCAAGGGCGTCTATAGGAGTACCTTGTTCGTCTAGGACCACAAGTTCCCAACTCGTCTGCACGTCGTGTTCAAAAGAGAAGAGAGAGACTTCTGTTCCTGGTGCAAACTCTGCGTGCTTGCTCAACTGTAACGTCAGGGTATTGGTTTCTCCATCGATTAGAAAGGTACCCACTTGGACACCAGAGTGGAAGAGAGGGTGGGGAACCCCACGGCTCAGCTCCTCAAGCCCTCGCATCTGTTTTGAGGTGGTTGGCTCCTGACTGTGGAGAGAGGAGCTTGACCAGTCTGCAACACTGACGGAGTTGCGACCTCGATCTCGTTGGGTCGTTTTAGTTGTTGTCTTGTAGGTAGAGATGGGGATGATTTCGAACTCACCGCGAGTTGTTTTGGTTGTTGTTTTGAACGACGAGACTGGAATAATCTTAAATTTTCCCTCTTCACTTGTTGTCTTAGTTGTAGTGCGGTGCGTTGATGCAAGCTCGACCTCGTAGATGGGATCGAGTTCCTTGGCGCAAAGACTTCCTTGCGAAAGAAAAGAACATCCCAGAACAAAAAGAAGTGAGCTCTTGATAAGTCTAGAATAAGTCATAAATAACCTCCTTGGTTTTACATGAACCTGAGCTGAAGTTTACAGCCTCAGAAAAATATGGTTCACTTTCCCTTAAACTTTCCTTTTTATCTTTTTAATTTTCAAGCAAAATTTCACGTCAAGGGGAATTTTTTTTCGCTAATTCCCGCAATTTGTTCTTACTTAATCTCTTGAGAATACATCTTTTTTAGCATTACACATCCCCACGTTCCACTCGCCCCTTGTGGGGCTAGCTTCACGCGGGGCTAACAACTTGGCATCGCTACTGCGATGCCTTTACTATATATTAAGTCTTTAAATAGAATCACCTAGCTCAACTGAGTAAGGTTATCGATATAAGCTCCACTTTTAATTGCACCCAATGCGGAACATGGGGTTGAAGCGATAAGTAGTTTCAGGTATGCTTACCTTCTTTGTATCAACCTAAGAGGTTACTATGTTGAAAAAATTCCTTAGTTTTTGTCTCCTCTTTTCTGCCGCAATCCCTGCGTTAGCAGAAGAGGAAGAGGCTGTACGTAGCTCCGGCTCGTTTTACCAAACATTGATCATGATCGCGATCGCGATCGTCTTCTTCTACTTCATCCTCTGGCGCCCAGAACAGAAGCGCCGAAAAGAGATGGAGCGGAAGCGAAGTGGCATGAAAAAAGGTGACACTGTCACTGCAATGGGCATTGTCGGCATACTAGACAAAGTCAAAGAACAAACTGTCATCGTCAAAATGGTCGACGGAGCCAAAATCGAGTTTCTCAAAGGGGCTATCAACGAAGTGAAGCCCAAGGAGGAAGGCTCCTCTGAGGCAGAAACTCCCCAAGAAGCCTAGTCTCAAAGAGGTAGTTCATCAGAACTGCCTCACTCCTTTTATCCTAAAGAAGACCTCTCCATTAAGGGAGGTTTTTTTGTCTAATGGGGGCACGCGAATTGAGAAAAGACCTCAGAGTTGGAAGATTTCGGCCATCATGCTGAGTTGGCTCACGTAGGTGCGGAGGGAAATCTCTCCTTTGACAACAAGAGAGTGAAGATATTTGTTCTCAGCATCAAAACAGTTCGACATCTGTTTTGAGAGGTCTTTCAGGAGGGCTTGTATCCCCTCTTGTTGGGTCTCTGTTAGGTTGCCTCCTTCCATCTCTTTTTCTAATACTTGGTGGTAGCACTTCGCTTGTCGCCCCATGAGCATAAAATTGGGACGAAGATCGCTATAGTTAAGCGGTTTCTTAGAGATAGGGGAGCAATTGTGTTCTTTGATCCAGGAGAGAATGGCTGTTTTTTCGTAATTATGTCCGAAAGGATCGACCATGGGAAAGTGGATCAGTTCTTTTGTGAGGGGGCAGATGAATTCATTGAGCTCTGGCATCTGCATGATCGCTTCATGAAATTCTGTGAGGACTTGGTCGCTTCGGTAGTGTTTGAGCCATTGCCGGTAGTTTTTTCTCGTGAGATAAGTAGCATAGGAGGTGCCAGCGATGAGCCCTACTCCGGCTCCCGATCCAGCGCCTACCACAGCCCCTTTGGGGCCTCCTACAAACCCAACAATGCCTCCTACCGTTCCTCCTACAGTGACACTCAAAAGGGGAGGGACTGCAGCTGTCTGAAAGATTTTGGAGGGAGGTATCTCATTTAGGTAGGTCAGAAAGCGCTTCCTCTTCTCCTGCAACGACTTTCCATATAGGAACGTGAACTTTTCCTCTTTCAGCATTTTTTTAGCCTCCTTGTTTGCGGTTAGAGACTATTCCTTACCCTTCCATTTTTTGGTAGATGGAATTTTATTTTGAAAGAAATTAGAGCGATTCGGAGAGCTTCTCGAGGACCTTCTGGTTGCGGATAATGAAGGCGGCAAGAGCCTCTGGCTCCATCTCTTTCTGGGAGAGGCGGGCGAGGTCGTAGACCGAGTGGGCCATCTCTTTGGCAAGTTCAGGGTCTTTAAGTTCGGCCTTCTGGATTGCCTGGATCAGTTTGCTGTTGGTATTGACGACAAGCGTTGGCTTGACAAAAGAGCTAGCAGCGGAGGCCATCTCCTGGTTCCGGTAGGCGAGCTGGTCGCGTAGGCGCCTCTCTTCTTCCTTGATCAGGAGAAAGGCGGGGAGGGAATCTGAGGCGAGGCTCTTGGCTTCTACCTCCATATCGAGCTTTTTCCGGAAGAAATCGGCGATTTTCCCGGCTTCGCTCCTCCCGTCAGCATCAAGAAGGGACTTCTCCTTCTCTGGGTCGAGGATTTTCTCTTCTAAATGGCCGTCGATTCTCTTGAATTTTGCTTCGGTCTTCTGCTCTAGGAAGGAGAGAAGGGCTTGGTCGATCATGGAGGGGCGGATCATGAGCACTTCGATCCCTTTCTCTTGGTAGAGATTGAGGAAGTGGTTCTTTTCTGCGGTGTAGTAGACCGACTGCTCAGGGTGTCTTTCGAGGTACTCTTCAGTAGTCGTCCACTCCTCCTTATCGTTTTTCCAGATGAGGAACTCTTTTACCCTCTCGTAGAACTTCTCATCTTGGAGAGCCCCATACTTGATGATGAGCTCAAGATCGGGCCAGTAGGAGAGGAATTTCTCCTTCTCGCTCCGGTAAAGAGAGCCGAGGCGGTCGGAGATCTTCTTCGAGATATGGGCTCCGAGCTGTCTGACGGTCCGATCCATCTGGAGGTAGCTACGTGAGACATTGAGAGGGATATCGGGGCTGTCGATTGCTCCTCGGAGGGTTGTCAAGTAGTCGGGGAGGAGGTCTTTGCAGTTGTCTGAGACAAACACCCGGTTACAAAAGAGCTTGATCTTCTCCTTTTTGAACTCTCCCTCAAGAGAGGTTTTCGGGAAGTAGAGGATCCCTTTGAGGTGGAACGGGTAGTCGACATTGAGATGGACCCAGAAGAGGGGATCTGGTTCCATCGGGAAGAGGCGGCGGTAGAAGTCGAGATACTCTTGCTCGGTACACTCGGAAGCGGGCTTCATCCAAAGAGGTGGGTGTTCATTGATCTGTTTTCCATTGAGGAGAATCGGGTAGGGGAGGAAGCTGCAGTAGTGCTTGAGAATAGTACGCATCTTCGCCTCGTCGAGATACTCCTTTTCGTCCTCTAGTAGGGTCAGGATGATCTCCGTCCCCCGAGCCTCTCGGGTGCCCTTCTCGATCGTGTAAGAAGCAGACCCATCACAACTCCAGTAAACAGACTCGGCCCCCTCCTTATAGGAGAGAGTCTGGATCTCGACCTGTTTTGCCGCCATATAGGTTGAGTAGAACCCAAGACCAAAGTGGCCGATGATCTGGTCTTCTTCCTTGTGGGTCTCGTATTTCTTCACAAACTCTTCGGCCCCTGA
>JAAKFR010000123.1 GCA_011064985.1 Chlamydiota bacterium | reverse complement strand
TCTCTAATCTGGTTTGATTTTCTTTTTCAAGAGTTCGTTCACAACCGGGGGAGGGGCCTTCCCTTGGGTCGCTTTCATCACCTGCCCTACAAGGTAGGCAAAAGCCTTTTCACGTCCGCCCAGGTAGTCTTCGATCGATTGGGCGTTTTCTTTTAGGACAGTTTCGACGATCGCTTCGAGCTCTTTGGTGTCTGACATGGGGGCAAGAGCCGGATTTTCTTCCAAAATCGTTTCGGGATTTTTCCCTGGAGTTTCAACCATGAGGTCGGCGATTGTCTTCGCGATTTTTCCTGTCAGGGTCCCTCGGTCGATCATCGAGACGAGCTTCCCGACGTGGGAGGGGAGGATTCCCGAATTCCAGACAGATGTCCCCTTTTCTTTGAGGCGTCCGGCAAATTCGACAATGATCCAATTACACAAACTGCGGGCATTTTCCGTTTGTTTGAGCCCCTCTTCGAAGTAGTCGGCAAGGGCCTTTTCGTTGGTTAGGATCAAAGCGGCATCTCGGGGGATCGAAAGATCGCGGATATACCGTTTTTCCCTCTCATAGGGGAGCTCGGGGAGTTGTTTGCGGATCGCATCGATGTACTCATCTTCAAGGACAAGCGGTGGGAGGTCGGGTTCCAGGAAGTAGCGGTAGTCTTCAGCTCGCTCTTTGCGGCGCATGAGTACGGTCTCTTTTCTCTCCACATCCCATCTGTAGGTCGCCTGCTCGATCAGCTCTTCAGGGGCGACTCCTCTATTCGACTCATAGAGGCGGACTTGACGCTTAAACTCAGAATCGAGAGCGAGTCCCATGAAGGTGAAGGAGTTGAGGTTTTTAATCTCAATTTTAGGGCGAAGTTCAGTAGACCCTTTCGGGCGGACCGAGATATTGGCATCCATCCGGAGCGATCCTTCTTCCATGTTACAGTCTGAGACATCGAGGTATTGCAAGATTGCTTTTATGGCCATCGCGTAGCAAATCGCCTCTTGGGAGGTGAAGAGACATGGCTCTGAAACGATCTCGATGAGAGGGACACCTGCCCTGTTGTAGTCGACACCAGCAAATTTGCTGAAGTGCTTGAGCATTCCTGCGTCGTCTTCTAGGTGGGCCGAGCGGATTTTGAAGGTCTTTGTCTCAGCGCCTACATCGGTCACGATCTCTCCCCCTATGATAATCGGTCTCGCAAACTGGGTGATCTGGAAGTTGCGGGGGCTATCGGGGTAGAAATACGACTTCCTGTCGAAGCGGCTATACTTTTCGATATTTGCCTTCACCGCACATCCAAAGAGGACCGCTTTGCGGACGGCTTCCTTGTTGAGGACAGGGAGAGTACCAGGTTGGCCGGTACATACATCGGAGATATTCGTGTTTGGGTCATCGCCAAAACGATTGAGTGCGGGGCTGAAAAGCTTTGATTTCGTATTGAGCTCCACATGGATCTCAAGGCCGATGACCGATGCCCATTCGGAGAAAATATTTGGGTCCATTACGAAGTCTCCTCATTGAAAAGGGGGGGGATCTCTTTAGAAAAGGGAGCCGCCTTCTCATACGCATGTCCCATTCGGCAGACGAGGAGGTCGTCGTGCTTGGCACCGATTAGTTGGAGGCCCATGGGTTTCTTGTCTTGATTAAAACCGCATGGGATGGAGATGGCGGGCAAATGGGCTAAATTGACTCCAATTGTGTAGATGTCTTGCAGGTACATCTCCAAGGGGTCCTGGATGGCTCCCTTAGGGAAGGCAGCGATGGGAGAGACGGGTGTGGCGATCACATCGCAAAGAGCGAAGGCTTTCTCAAAAGCTGTGAAGATCTCCATGCGTACCTTGGTGGCTTGTCGGTAGAACTGATCCTGAAAGCCTGCCACAAGGGCATAGGTGCCGAGAAAGATCCGTTTTTTCACCTCAGGGCCAAAACCCTCGGTGCGGGACCGATCGTAAATCTCATCGAGTGTTTGTCCTTCTGCACGAACACCGTACCGGATTCCATCAAAGCGGGCTAAATTCGTCGAGGCTTCTGCTGTAGCGATGATGTAGTAAGTAGCAACTGAGTATTTGAGGATATCGAGGTCGACTTCAACAAGTTCGCAACCAAGGGATTTATACGTTTCCAAGGAGTCGAGAAAGATCTTTTTCCCCTCTTCTGGCATCTCTTCTAGAAACTTCCAAGGGACACCGATCTTTTTTCCCTTTATGTCAGAGTCGAGAAGAGCAAGATAGTCTTCTGGGTGATTCGGGAGGCTGGTTGCATCGTGTGGATCGGGTCTCCCCATTACTTCCATCATCATCCCAATATCTTCTACAGCGGTAGCGATCGGGCCGATCTGGTCGAGAGACGAGCCGAAAGCGACAAGGCCGTAGCGAGAGACCCGCCCGTAGGTTGGCTTAAATCCGACAACCCCACAAAAAGCGGCAGGCTGGCGGACAGACCCTCCCGTATCACTTCCCAAAGAGAGGGGAGAGAGACGTGCAGCGACGCACGCGGCAGAACCCCCTGAGGAACCTCCAGGAACACACTCGAGATTCCAAGGGTTGCGGGTATCTTTTAAAGCCGAGTTCTCATTAGAAGAACCCATGGCAAACTCGTCGAGATTCGTCTTTCCAATGAGAAGGGCATCCTCCTCTTCAAGAAGTCGGGTCACAGTGGCATCAAAAACGGCTCGGTAGTTGGTAAGAAACTTCGAGGCGCACGTAGTAAGCTCTCCCTTAATGTGGATGTTGTCTTTGACTGCAATGGGGACTCCAGCAAGTTTCCCCAATGGCTCACCTCGTGCCTTTTTCTCATCCAGTGCTTTCGCCTTAGCTTGGACACGCGCAGTTAAAACAGCGAGAAAAGAGCCGACTTTTGGGTCGTAATTTTCGATCCTCTTCAGGTAGTAGCTGGCGATCTCTTCCGCCGAGTAGGTTCCTTTTAAAAAACCTTGGTGGAGCTGTCTTCCCGTGTGCTCTTTCACACTTCTCCTTCTCTATTTACGGATTTTGTTTGATAACTGGAGGAACGCGAATCATCCCCCCTATATGATCGGGGGCATTTTCGAGAAATACCTCTCGCGAAAGGGGCTCTTTCACCTCGTCATCTCTTAAGGAGTCTACCCCCTGTTCTCCCATCCGGCTGTAAGGGGAGATATGGGACACGTCGACTTCCTTAAGAAGTTCGACGTAGTCGAGGACCCGCTTCAAGCTCTGCAGAAGATCGGGAATCTCCTCCTCCGAGAGTTGGATGCGGCAGAGCTGGCTCAACTCTTTAAGATCTTTCTCAGTAAAATTGGACATAGGATTCTTACGTTTTTGTGGTGCATCTTATTCGTTTTTTTCTATAAAGTCAAAGCATGAAGAACATCCTTTTCCAAAAGATGAAAAAATCATGAAAATTGTACTTGCTGGTGGCTCAGGATTTATTGGAACGCATCTTGTCTCTCACTTTCAGAAGAGAGGTGATGAGCTGATCCTCCTCTCTCATTCTAAGAAGGAAGGGACCCATTTTTGGGATCCGGAGAAAAAACAGATCGATCCCTCTCTTTTAGATGGAGCCGATGTTGTAATCAATCTAGCTGGAGAGAGCATTCTTGGTAGATGGAACCAGGAAAAAATGGAGAAGATCCGCGAGAGTCGCTTCTCTTCCACTCGCTTCCTCTGCGAGACCTTGCTTACTCAGCCCACTCTTCCCAAATTCTATCTCAATGCCTCTGCAGTCGGTTTTTATGGAGATCGGGGAGAAGAGGTCTTAACTGAGATGAGCTCTTCTGGTCACGGCTACCTCTCGGAAGTGTGTAGGACGTGGGAAAGCATCCCAAACCTTCTTGAAGAGCAAGGGGTGCGGGTTGCATTTGCCCGTTTTGGACTTGTTTTAGGCCGTGGAGGAGGCGCTCTAGAGAAAATGGAAAAACCCTTCCGTATGGGGATGGGAGGGACATTAGGCTCTGGGAAGCAGTATATGAGTTGGATTGCAATCGAAGATGTGATTGGGGGGATCGATCACTTGATAGCGCATACTGAACTCTCTGGCCCTGTCAATTTTGTTGCTCCTTCCTCTATAACCAACAAGGAATTCACCGAAATTTTGGCAAAAACTCTCCATAAACCCTCTCCAATTCCCATTCCAAAATTCCTTCTTTCGATGATTTTTGGATCGGGTGCAGAAGTATTTTTGGCAAGCTTACGTGCTCATCCAGAAAGACTTTTGAAAAGTGGGTACACATTCCAGTATCCAGACCTTGGACCCGCTCTTGAAAAATATTTGCACAGAAAAGAGGAAATCGGTTAGCTATAGAGTTAGGCTTAAATATTTCCAAACATGGAGGAAAAGCAATGAGAGTAATACATTGGATAGCCCTGATTTTAGTGATTGTAGGGGCCTTAAACTGGGGTATGGTTGGATTTTTC
>JAAKFR010000122.1 GCA_011064985.1 Chlamydiota bacterium | reverse complement strand
TGGCTCCTTCTCTCCACCCCTTTAGACGTACGTACTGAGGACCCGATCGGTCACCTGATTTCTCTCATCCGTACCGAGTTTGAAATCGAAGACTGTCAAGTGAGTCACCACCGCCTCTACCACTCTTTACAACGCTTCCTTTTGAAAACCCATTTTACGAGGGCCTTCTTCCAGAACATCCGGATCTTACACATCTGCGAAAGGATCAGCCGCCTTCTCTATAAAGAGAGGGGAATCACCCATATCATTCTTCTTGTTCGCAAAAAATCTCTCTTTTGAGTAAACTCTCTTCTGCCGGGGACCTTGTGGAGAAAGAAAGCTCGAACCAGGTCAGGATCGGAAGATAGCAGCCTTAAGGGCTTCCCTTTCCGCCACAAGCCCTCTCCGGCTCTTTATTGATCACGTAGATTTGGTATGAGATTTCCGAGTAAAAAGCAACATCATGATGGTACTGATAATCTAGACCTCAATTTTTCATATCATGATAGCCCGATTATTCATCTTTCCTTTTCAGGAACTTGAATTAAAAATTTCAGAACCAATAAAATATATCCTATTGCCGTAGGCGATCCTGTCTATCTCGTTCAATTCATCAAAAATTTAACTGAGGTAACAACTTGGGTTGTGGAATGTCCTTATGTTAGGAAAAGTTCGTCGAGGGTGAGGTTGGCGGTGTTGGGATTGAGGGGGCGGTGGATGTAGAGGCGGAACCAGACTTCCAAATTGAGGATGGCCCAAAGCTGGCGGAACGTGCGTGGGAGAAGCTTCGGGTATTTCAGCTGGGTCCGGATCCATTTTGCTGAGATGAGCCCCTCTTCAACAAGGCGCCCTTCGAGAAGTTGAAAGAAAAAGAAGCGGAATTGGGGATTTTCGCACCACGTATCGAGATACGAATCCTTCCTTTCAGGAAAAGGGGGACATTCGTGACAGAGACGAGTCATGAGATTCCGGAGAATTGGAGCAGGTGCTTCTCCACTAAACTTCATCTCTTCTGGGACACCTGCCATAAATTCAACAAAGGAAGTGTCGAGATAAGGATGGATGAGCTCGACGTTATGGGCGCTGAAAAGTCGCTCGTACTGCGAGAGTTTTTTGTCAGGGAGCTCAGTTTTTGCGTCATAGTAGAGGAACCCATTTTTTGATCCAGGAAGAGAGGTCAATTTATGGAATCTTTGACTGAAAACCTCAGGATCAAACGCTTGGAAAAGTTCAGGAGAGGCCTTTCTTCTCCCTTTCCCTTTAAAAAGAGCGGTGTGCATCAAATAGGCAACCTGCTCTCTATTGATCTCGATATTGCGCAAGATCCGGTATTTGTAGGAGGAACTGAAAATCTCTATGAAAGGAAGGAGGCATTTGTCACGGATTTTTTCCGGCAATCGGGAGAGGTAGTAGGCGAGGGGAGGAGGGGGATAGAGAGGCTCTTTTTCAGGAAGGTAGTAGCGAGAGCTTCCTCCTAAAACTTCATCCGAGCCAAGGTCCGAAAAGGCGTATCTACATGTTTCTCCAATGGTTTTTGCAAGGAACCAAGTTTGCGCGATGTATGGGTCGGCATTGGGTTCGTCGAGGTTCCAAATGATTTTTGGGAGATCTCGGAAGACCAAATCGGGGGAGACGGTGGCAGTTTTGTGTTGGATGGAGAGGGTCTTGGCTGTCATTTTTGCCGTTTCAAGTTCTGGAGAATAGGGTTCTTCAAAGCTTATGGTATACCCGTGGAGCCTCTCTCGGGGCATTTCGTGACTCAGGAACCATGAGAGGGCCGAAGACCCTAGATTTCCCTGCAAGATGGAACCAACATTGCCTGTGTGAGGAATGCCCATTCGGGTGGCTATCTCCATTTTCTCTCCCATTTTGTGGTACGTTTCATCGACAGAATGGGAGGTTTTGTTTGAAAACTGCTTGCTATAGGACCAATACTGCTCGATAGAAGATTGTCTTTTGAGATTGATTTTGAGGTAGTGGCCGGGAAGGAGTTTGTTGACTCCCTGTATTGCAGAGAGGTCTTGGGGAATAAATCCGAAGTACAAATAGGAGGCGAATGCCTCGAGTGATGGGGTTTGAGGAACAAGGCCTGTAGCAAGAAGTCCTCGAAGTTCGGTAGAAAAGAGCCAGTAGGGATTTCGAGAGATCCAGAAAAGAGGTTTTTCTCCTATCCGATCACGAGCTAAAAAGAGGAGCCCTTTCTCCTCATCAAAAAGGGCCAGGACAAATGGCCCTGAGAGGTGCTCTAAAAACTCCTCATCCCAAAACTCATAGGCGTAAACAACGAGCTCAGCTTCATTGATTCCCCGAATGGGAAAACCATGTTTTTCTTTGAGTTCTTTTTGTAGAGAGGTTTTATTGACGAGTCTGCCGTCAAAAAAGACTCGGGTGGTTTTTTTCTCATTCACAGCGTAAGGGACTTCCCACCCAGCTAACTCGAGATTCTTATAGCGGTAAAGTGAGACCGGTTCAGAGGAGGGGACAACTTCCTGAGTGGCGCCAAGCAAATCGGTCACTTCGAAGGGGCTAGGGTAGAGAATTCCTCCAATACGTCGCATCTTACCTTGTATCCAATCTGCTTTCTTCCTATAATCGCGGTTCAGTACAAAACGTACCCGCGAAACTTCTTTATAAACCATATGGTGAAATTATGAAACGCACCCTTTTTTTCTGCGTATGCCTTTCTCTTTGCTTAGCAAGTTGTAACCGGACGTATCGAGATTCTGCTCTCTACCAACAATCGGGAAGGCCAAAACCCATTGTAACTCTATTGCCAACGCTTGACCATAGCTCTGACACCTCTCTTGCGTGGGACCTCTCGAAAGAGTTTACAGAGGAATTTCGGAAGAAAATGTATGATTCGAGCAAGGTGTATCTTTTGCGTGATGGAGCCGATCATGCGGTTGCAGAAAAGCTCAACCCTCCTAATCCAGAGGCGATTCCTTCTGAAGTGATAGCTGATCTAGGAGCTACTGAATTTGCTGTCGTTACCGAGATCTTTGAGCACAAACAGACACCTCATCCTACAAGTGTGGGGAGTGCTACACTAGAATTGGGGATGCGTGTCCGAGTGATCGATGTGCGCAACTCTACACCGAAAGTCGTTTTGCAGGAGATCTATCAACAAGAGCAACTCATTGCTCCTGCCTACATCCAGATGGACTATCAGCGAAATGGCTGGCAATCTGAGACGTTCCAGAATACTCCTGTCGGGATGCTCCACAACAGGATGATACGGGAAATAGCTGGACGTATCGAAGCGTATATTGAGGCAACTCGGTAAAATCAAGCTTTGGAACTTCTTGTTCAAGAACAGGTTTGGTATGGGCTCTTTTTTGCCACTCTCTTGGTAGCCCTCTCTCTCTATTTAGGAAAGAGGTCCCAATATTGGCACCTCCCATCTAAACCACTTGCTGGAAAAGTCTCAATCCCCCAAACGGTTGGGGCTTTTTTGCTCTATATCTTCCTGACCATCGTCTTAGCTCCTCTCATTTGGATCTTGATCAGAGGTTTTCTTCCAGACATCTCCTCTCTTTCTGATTACGGAAGGGGATGGATCCAAGTCTCTGCAGCTCTCTTTCTTTTTGGATTTATGTGCGGGTATCTCTTTTTGCAAAAACAAGAAGTTCAAGAAGAGATTCTCGGAAAGTTCTCTTGGAAGAGTGTCGGGGCGGGATTGGGAAGTCTTTTGCTCTGCTATCCCTTCGTCTTTTTCCTAAGTGTTCTTGGATCGATTTTCTCTTTATTGATTTGGGGTGAGTTTGAGCTTGATCAGGTAGCAGTTGTGATGGTCAGGAAGACGATAGGACATCCTGGGCTTTTTCTTGCTATGGTGATAACTGTTGTGTTTTTTGTCCCGATTGTAGAGGAGCTTTTATTCCGCGGCTTTTTACAATCTGTTCTCCGCCGTTATCTGGGTAGAAGCGCTGCAATCATATTGACGGCCATTTTCTTTGCCCTTGTCCATTACGCTCCTAGCCAGGGGACGGGAAATCTCCAGCTCCTTCTCTCTCTTTTTGCCCTCTCCTTTTTCCTATGCTACGTCTATGAGCGGGAGCAATCTCTCTATGCCCCTATCACCACCCACATCGCCTTTAACGCTTTGAATGTCTTGTTTATCTCGATTTGAGGGGGCCTTTTGGCTGCTTTTCATCCCAGTACGCACTCTTTGTAAAAGAGTGCTTGAACGATCGCATCCTCCCTGTATGAAATCACACAGGTGTAACCCAAATCAGTTAAAAAACCCAAGACTCTGGTTTTCAGACATAAGCATACCAGGCTCTTGCATGCCCCCTACCGGGAAATAACGAGAACGGAAGGCCACAAAGGACACAAAGACTCAACACAAAGACACGAAGAATCCGGCCTGACCCGAAGGGTCTTTTCCCTTAAGGAGAGAGCAAAAATGGAAAATAGAAATGTTAAATTTCTCATGTTATTGTTCGATTCTATTTTCCATTTTTGCTCTCT
>JAAKFR010000121.1 GCA_011064985.1 Chlamydiota bacterium | reverse complement strand
GCCTGGTATGTTTGTGTCTGAAGACCAGAGTCTTGAGTTTTTAACTGATTTGGGTTACGCCCAAATATTTTTAACGAAAAATGTCTAGCAATGAAGGCAAAAGCTCCACTTTTAATTGCACCCGATCGCGAGCGAACCTAGTATAGGCATACAGGGAGCGAGCGATCGTTCAAATGGGGCGAAAAGCAGCCAAAAGTCCACACCAACTTCAAGCTTTAAGAAGCTAGGAGGGAGTCGAGGAAGGCATTGGGCTCAAAGGGGGCTAGGGAGTCGATGGTCTCTCCGGTGCCGATGTAGCGGATGGGGAGTTGGAGCTTTCTTTGGATCGCAAGGGCGGTTCCCCCTTTGGCTGTCCCGTCGAGCTTGGTGAGAATGAAGCCTGTCAGAGGGGTATATTCGTGGAAGGTTTTGGCTTGCTCCACACCATTTTGGCCGATTGTGGCATCGAGGACGAGGAGTGTCTCGTGGGGAGAACCTGGACAGACTTTTTCGCTGACTCTTGTGATTTTCTCAAGCTCTTTCATCAGTTCCGAGCGGGTGTGGAGCCTGCCTGCTGTATCGATGATGACCACATCGGTTCCCCGGGCTTTAGCAGCTTCGATTGCGTCGAAGACGACGGCTGCAGGGTCTCCCCCTGGCTTCCCTTTTACAAGGGCTGCTCCTGTCCGGTCGGCCCAAAGTTCTAGTTGGTCGATAGCAGCGGCTCGGAAGGTGTCAGCGGCAGCGAGGAGGACTTTTTTTCCTTGGCTTTGGTAGTAGTGGGCGAGTTTTGCAATCGAGGTGGTCTTCCCATTCCCATTGACTCCTACGATGAGGACGACATGGGGAGTCCCGTTTTTGCCCTCTTGGATCGGAACTGATTCTAGGTCTTGGAGAAGCTTCTCTTTGATTTTCTCGAGGATCGTCTCTGTTGTCAGGTTCTTCTCTTTCTTGTAGAGGGTGCGGATCGTGTCGATCAACTCCATCGTGATCTCCGAGCCGAGATCGGCTTGGAAAAAGAGTTCTTCTAGATCCTCTAAGGTCTCTTCATCGACCTTCCCCTTGAAAATCTCCCGGATTTTTTTGCCTAAAAATTTAAACATAAAGTTCCCTTGATTGAAAAACGATTATACCACATAAGGAGGCTACGAAGGAAGTGGGAATATGCACATACACGAGTACCAAGCAAAGAATCTACTCATCAAACATGGAGTTCCGGTCCCTCGCTATGCTGTAGCTGCATCGGAAGAAGAGGTAGCGAGAGCTGTAAACGAGCTCGGGCTTACCGAGGCGGTGATCAAAGTCCAGATCCACGCAGGGGGGCGTGGTAAGGCTGGAGGGGTCAAATTTGCTAAGAGCCCAGAAGAGATCCTCCAGGTCTCCTCTCACTTGATCGGGATGAAGATCGTCAACAACCAGACAGGTCCCCAGGGAGTGGTTGCCCAAAGAGTACTACTCGCAGCTCCTGTTTCGATCAAAAAGGAGTATTATCTAGCCGCCACAATCGACCGTGCCCGTGGGGTGCCGATCTTGATCGCCTCTCCTGAAGGGGGGATGGAGATCGAGGAGATCGCCCAAGAAAAACCCGAGCGGATTTTGAAAATGCCATTTAGCCTATCGGGGATTCTCCACAATTACCAGCTTCTTGAAATCGCCAAATTCATGGGGTGGGAAGGGGAGACCCGGAAAGAGGGGATGGCCCTTGTGAAGAATCTCGCAAAGGCATTTATCGAGACCGATGCCGCCCTTTTTGAGATCAACCCTCTTGTATTAACTGACGAAGGGAAGCTCTTTGCCATCGATGCCAAGTTCACGTTAGACGACAACGCCCTCTATCGCCAACCGGCGATTGCGCAGTGGTACGACCCATCGCAGCAGACTCCGAATGAGGTGATGGCCAAAGAGTATGACCTTGCCTATATCGGTCTCGAAGGGGAGATTGGGTGTTTGGTGAATGGAGCGGGACTTGCAATGGCGACGATGGACATCATCCGCCACTACGGAGGCAATCCAGCCAATTTCCTGGATGTGGGGGGAGGGGCCTCGCAAGAAGAGGTAGCCCACGGATTCAAAATCATCCTTCTCGACCCTAGGGTAAAATCGATCTTTGTCAACATCTTCGGAGGGATTATGGATTGCGGCGTACTTGCTGCGGGGGTCATCGCTGCCTCAAAGCTAGACCAAGTGAATGTCCCTCTGGTCGTCCGGATGGAGGGGACCAATGTGGAAAGGGGACGGAAGCTCTTAGAAGAGTCGGGACTCAATATCATCACTGCTACGACTATGGCCGACGGGGCTACAAAAGTGGTAGAAGCGGCAAAAGGAGCGTAAAACAGATGGCTGTACTTGTCGAAGAAAAGACGAAAGTACTCACACAAGGGATCACCGGAAAAGCAGGGACCTTTCATACTGAGCAAGGGATGAAATACGGCTCATCGTATGTGGGAGGGGTGACTCCAGGGAAAGGGGGAACGACTCATCTGGGACTTCCTGTGTTCGATACTGTGAAAGAGGCAAAAATTGCAACTGATTGCGATGCGAGTCTCATCTTTGTCCCTCCCCCCTTTGCAGCAGAGGCGATTCTAGAGGCAGAAGATGCGGGGGTTCCCCTTATCGTCTGCATCACTGAAGGGATCCCCGTTCGGGATATGATGGAAGTCTCTCGTGTGATGAAAGAGAGTAAGACAAGTCGCTTGATTGGGCCAAATTGCCCAGGAATCATCACCCCAGACGCTTGCAAAATCGGGATTATGCCGGGCTATATCCACAAACGAGGGAAGGTGGGGATCGTCTCCCGCTCCGGAACCCTCACCTACGAAGCAGTCTGGCAAACAACCGAGCAGGGGCTTGGACAAAGCACCTGTGTCGGAATCGGAGGGGACCCCTTAAATGGGACCAATTTTATCGATATGCTCGCTCTCTTTGAGAAAGACCCCGAAACAGAGGCTATTCTCCTCATCGGGGAGATCGGGGGGACAGCTGAAGAAGAGGCGGCCGATTGGATCCGAGCGCACGGAACCAAGCCCGTTGTTGCCTTCATCGCCGGGCAAACCGCCCCTCCGGGGAAAAGAATGGGGCATGCGGGTGCGATTATCTCTGGCGGAAAAGGGACCGCAAAAGACAAAATAGAGGCGTTGCAAAAAGCAGGTGTCGGAATTGCCGAAACCCCTGCTGTGATTGGAGAGGCCCTAGTTAACATCTTGAGCGCATGATTACCATTCCGGGAAAAATTCCCATCATCATCCACCCCCTCTTCTGGCTGATCGCGTTTTTTATTGGCTGGATGTGGACCTTTACCTTTGTAGGGGCCCTTGTTTGTGTGGGGGTGATCCTCTTCTCGGTCCTCTTCCACGAGTTTGGGCATGCGCTTACCGCCATGCTCTTTGGCCAGAAGACCCGGATCGAGCTTGCCGCTTTTGGGGGGTTTACCTACCGAGAGGGGAGGAAGCTCAAACTGTGGGAAGAGTTTTTCGTCGTCTTCAATGGGCCGATTGCCGGCTTTCTCCTTTTCCTGATCGCTTACACCATCTCCGCAAATGTCAAAATCGAGACCCAGTCTCTTGCCTTTGCCCTCAAATTCACCTATGTCGCCAACCTCTTCTGGACGGTCCTCAACCTCGTCCCCGTTCTTCCTCTAGACGGAGGCCATCTTCTCAGCATCATTCTTGAGGGGATTTTCGGGTTTAAAGGGGTGAAGCTTGCCATCCTCATTGGCCTTGGAATTGCTGTTGCGATCAGCGTCTTTTTCTTCATCATGGGAATGTTTCTCGTAGGGGCCCTTTTCCTCATCCTCACCTTCGAGAGCTTCCGCTCTCTTCGTTATTACAAAATTTTTACCGAAAAGGACCGCGATACCGAGCTCCAGCAGCTGATGCGAGCGGCCGACCAAGAATACAGCCAAGGGAATTCCGAAAAAGCCCTCCACATGCTTGAAGAGGTGCAAAAGAGGACGCAGGAGGGGATCCTCTATACCATGGCCGCCCAAGAGATGGCTGCGATCTACAAAGACCGTGAGGAATATGAGAAGGCCTACAAACTCCTTCTCCCTATCCAGAAGGGTCTCTCGGGGGATAATCTCTCTTTATTCCACTTTCTCGCCTACATGAACGGCGATTTCGATGTTGTCACCCGAGTCGGCAACAAAGCTTTTCAGGATAACCCGACTTTCGAGACGGCCCTTCTCAATGCATTTGCTTACGGCGAGAAGGGGCGGGCTGAGCCAGCTGTAGGGTGGCTCCAGTGCGCCATCCGTGAGGGGCTCCCTACCCCGCGCAAAACTTTGGAGCGTGAAGAGTTCGATTTGGTGAGACAAGATCCTTTGTTCCGGAGCCTGGTTGCCCACTTGCCAACTTCGTGAGGACTTTTAGGTCTTACAAAATCAATTCAACCACAGAGACCACAGAGAACACGGAGAGAATTTATCTTGGGTGTAACCCAAATCGGTTAAAGGTCCAAGTTCCCATCCTCAGGCACAAAGTAGGTGGTGTTCTTACTCATCCCTCAGAGAACAATGAATACACAAACTTTTTACTAACAAGACACAAAG
>JAAKFR010000120.1 GCA_011064985.1 Chlamydiota bacterium | reverse complement strand
CAAAGTTTCTTAGCGATTAGTCACCATCACACGCCTAAGCGCAACTACATGCTGAACGTGAAAAATCCATTCTTAGTACCTCTCAACTAAGTAGGTTAACAGTGTTTTACCCCCGGCATATCCAAAGACACTAAGAATCCGGCCTGACCCAAAGGGTCTTTTTCCTTAAGGAAAACTCCTCTTACGAGGAGGAGGCCGGATTTAAGAAATCCTTTGTGCCTTTGTGTTGAAGCTTTGTGTCTTGTTAGTAAAAAGTTTGCGTATTCATTGTCCTCTGCAGGATGAGTAAGAACACCACCTACTTTGTGCCTGAGGATGGGAACTTGGGTTAAAGCAAGTGAAATTACCTAAGGATGTTGAAAGAAACCCAAAAAACTCTCTTTGTGTTCTTCGTGATGGGCCCCTACCCCAAAGAGCTCTTAGGTGGGGTTGAGGCCGAAATCGTCTTTGACGGGAGGAAGCTTAGGAGGAGGCGGTGGCTCAACTTCCCGCTTGAACATCTCATCCTGCCTCTTGAGGCGCTCTTTCTTCTTCTCAGGGTCCCACTCGTTGTTGAGGATATCATGTACATCTTGGGTGTCTAGTGTTTCGAATTCGATGAGCATGCGAGCCATCAAATCGACCTGATTGCGTCTCTCTTCGATGATACCAATCGCCCTTTGGTAGGCTTCGTCAAGGAGATTGCGTACCTCTTCATCGATTGCTCTGGCTGTCTCATCAGAGTAACTCTTTTCAGAATAACCGATTACATGGTAGCCTCCCCCACTGTCTCCTTGCTCATCATAGGCCACCTTCCCAAGAAGATCACTCATCCCCCATTGGCAAACCATGCTTCTGGCAAGACGGGTGGCTTGAGAAATGTCCTGCTGGGCTCCACTGGAGATATCCCCTAAGAAGATCTCCTCAGAGGCGCGTCCTCCCATCAAAACCGCGAGTTGATCGTGGAGCTCTTTTTTCCAATAGCTCACGCGGTTTTTCAAAGGGAGAAAATGGGTTGCTCCCAAGGAGAGTCCTCTTGGTATGATCGTCACCTTATCCACAGGGTCAGAGTGTTCTACGACAAGCCCAACGAGAGCATGGCCTGATTCGTGATAGGCGGTGGTACGCCTCTCATTCTCATCGAGCTCTAAGCTCCGCCTTTCTTTTCCATAGAGAACTTTATCTCTTGCCTCAGACATTTCTAGCGAAGTGACAGCAGATCTCCCCCTACGAGCAGCAAGGAGAGCCGACTCGTTGAGCAAGTTCTCCAAATCGGCCCCAGAAGAGCCTGGAGTTCCCCTTGCAATCCCCATCAGATCAACTGTAGGATCGATCTTGATCTTACGAGCATGCACTTTGAGGATCTCATAGCGTCCTTTAATATCAGGTAATTCAATGATAACCCGTCTATCAAAACGGCCTGGACGAAGGAGGGCTTTATCGAGAACATCAGGACGGTTAGTTGCCGCCATGAGGATCACCCCTTCATTGGTGTCAAATCCATCCATCTCAACGAGGAGTTGGTTGAGAGTTTGCTCCCTCTCGTCATGACCTCCTCCGATCCCAGCTCCTCGATGACGTCCTACAGCATCGATCTCGTCAATGAAAATGATACAAGGAGAGTTTTTCTTAGCCTGCTCGAACATGTCTCGGATTCGACTCGCCCCAACCCCTACAAACATCTCGACAAAGTCAGATCCTGCAATAGAGAAGAAAGGACGGTCTGCCTCCCCTGCAACAGCTTTGGCGACCAATGTCTTTCCAGTTCCAGGAGGTCCGATGAGCAAAACTCCCTTCGGGATCCGCCCACCCAAAGTGGTGAACTTGGTGGGGTTTTTCAAGAATTCGACAATTTCTACAAGCTCTTCTTTTGCCTCTTCAATCCCAGCAACATCTTTGAATGTGATCTTGGTAGATCCTTTGTTCAAAAGCTTAGCTGGTGATTTTCCAAAGTTCATTGCACCTCCGCCCATCCCTTTCATTTGGCGGGAGAAAACGAAGTAGAGGAGGATCAAGACAAGGGCGATCGGAAGGATTGTAAAGATATAACTGAAGTAATTGGGTGCTGGCTCTTGACTCTTAAAGGTTTTCTCTAGAACCAAGTTGCGAGGCTGATCGGGAGCCTTAAACGGGAGAGCCTTGTTGTTGTTAAATACTCCCCACTCCTCACTAGCATTCGCAAACCAATGGCTATAAACCTCTGGATCTTGCCGCTCAAGGGCCCTAGAAGAAAACTCTTTGTTGTTAAAAAACCAGATCACCTGGGCAACCCCTTGCCGTGCTTTGTCGAGCTGGGCTTCATTTTGAGCAAGAGACTGGATCACAGTAGAGTATTGCTGCATCTCTTCTTTGTACTGCCGGACAGAGCGGAGCTCGCTTAAGCGAATTTGTTCGATAGGCTCATTAAGAGTTGCGACCATCTTTTGGAGCTGATTTAAGACATCTGAGTAAGAAGCGATTTGTGTTTGGACAGTTGGAGAGGTTGTTGCTATGTCTTCTACTTCTCTTGTAAAAGTGCGGAGCTCTTGCTTCATAGATTCAGCGCCGATTCCTAAAATTGGAGAACGGAAATTGCCGAGGAGAACAAGAAGCTGCGATTGGAGAAACGAGAGACTCTCCTGAAGTTCAGGACTATCCCCTTCCGCCGTATACTGAGTCCGGAGTTGCCCCAAACGAGCTTGCAACATCGAGAGGTTGATCATCTCCTTGACAGGTTCTTTGCGGATGATAATCGCATTATCACGTTGAGGGAGATCGTACGTCTCACCAATTACCTTAAATCCACCTGTGGGAACAGGGATTCCAGAGATCTCTAGAAACCACTTCGCTGATTCTTCAATATTTTTTTCAATGGTACTTAAAGTCGCCCCGACCTCTTCCTTTTCTCGAGATAGGTTATGGTTTTTCTCAAGAAGCTCTAGATATTTATATCTCTTTTTTCCCTCTTCAGTCTCTTTTTCCCGGAATTTCCCAGTAAACGAAACGAGATTATCATTGAGAGAAACCTTTCTGCTCTCTTCTGGCACAATGAGCTGCAGATTAACCAGATGTTCTACCTGGTGACTGAAGGCCACTTTTGCACTTTTCGTGCTCATAAAATTCTGAATCGTGATCACCACTAAAATAATGGCTAAAAGAAACAGGAAAAATGAAGATGGAAACCCTTTTTTGGGCTCCTTAGTTTTTTTATCTTGTGTCATAACCTAATACTACTCAAAACAACCAATAACTCAGATTATAAAACTATTTGATTTATTAATTAACCAAAATAGAAGAATAACTACAAAAATCAAATGAACTTCTTGCCTACCAACATCTTATCATACTCTATTTCGGCATTCGAATTCAAGCTCTAGAGCAGGTTTGATAGAACTAATTGAACGTTTGAACTTTAGTAATCCATTATCGAGAAATACCCACCGTTTACCCAAAAACAGTTTAGTCTTCCGACTCCTCCTTTTCAGATGAAAAACCAGGGTATCTAGAGCAGGCCTAGAAAGACTAACTCCTTCTTGAGAGAAGAGGTAGGCAAGCACTTGTCTCCACAAAAATGGCGTACATGGATAAAAAGGAGCAAAATCGAGCGCGATTTCCTCTTCAGTTGTTTCCATGCTATCGTAGAAAGGGAGAAGTTGCCCATTCAGAAATTCTTCTAACTCTGCAGCATATTCTCCTAATCGACAAAGACTTGGGGTAATTTCTTTCCCAAAATTTTCCGAAAGAGAAGGGAGAAGGTCGTGGCGGATACGGGAACGGAGAAACCGACGGTCAGAATTCGTTGAATCCTCAAAAAAAGGGTAGTTATTTTCTTTGAGCAATTCGAGAATTTCTTTCTTAAAGACCTGTAAAAAAGGACGATAGAGAGTGAGATCTCCCCGTTTGTGGATGGGTTTAAGACCGCGAAGCTTCGGGAGAGTTGCCCCCTCAAACACTCTTTTCAATACCGTCTCTGCTTGGTCATCTGCATGATGCCCTAACACAACACCAGTATATGAATGCGTCGCACAAAGATCTGCAAAAAATCCGTAGCGCGCTTCCCTCCCCCGATCTTCAAGATTTTGGCTACTCGAGGGAGTGGAAAGAGAAAGTAGATGGAATGGGAGGGAGGATTTTTCACACAAATATTTGAGCTCTCTTGCCTCCTCACCACTCTCTTCGCGCCACCCGTGATCGACATGGGCAACAGCAAAAGGAATGTTGAGGCGCAAAAGCACATGGAAAAGGGCCCGCGAATCGGGACCACCGGAGAGGGCAAGCAAAAGGGTTCCCTCCCTCCAATGCTTCTTTTGAAAATCAAGGATAACTCTTTCTAAATCCAAACCACCACCTCAACCAAAAAAGCTTACCACAAAGAGTGAAAATTAGAGTTTGTTATAATTAACTATTACCTCAGAGATACAGATTCGACTTTCGGCTTTTTTACCTCGTACAACCATGCTACGCAAACTTCAGTTTTACATAGATCCCTATTTAGTATTTTTTTATAACCACAGAGAACACAGAGAGCACTGAGAGAGGGATTGCTCTCCTCTGTGCTCTCTGTGTTCTCTGTGGTAAAATTTATTTTTGAAACCCTACGAGATGTGAACGAGTGGTAACTTGGGTTTTCTAAATCCATCGTCTTCCATTAGAATGTTTGCAAAGTGTTTGGAATACAAGGATAGATCAT
>JAAKFR010000012.1 GCA_011064985.1 Chlamydiota bacterium | reverse complement strand
CCATCTCTTGAATTCTGCTGCAACTGCTTCTAGGTCTAACATAGGGGCCTCCTTGGTTGGATTTGCCCCCATTTTCGAACAATTCAGAACAAAAAATCACGCACCCTCACCGGAAGGACACGGCTTTGTGTCTTTGTGTTGAAGCTTTGTGTCTTGCTTCTGAAAAGTTTGCGTATTCATTGTTCTCTGAGGGATGAGTAAGAACACCACCTACTTTGTGCCTGAAGATGGGAACTTGGACCTTTAACCGATTTGGGTTACACCCTATTGAAAAACGCAAAACCTGAATTCAAGAGAGCCAAGGCAACAAAAACAGCCAAAAGTCAACCTCAACTTGAGTTTTGCAACAAATCCAGCATGTAGTAAATAGAGAGGTATGTCGCCTGAGCAGATCACCCATATCGTGCGGGAAACTTTGTATACAGCATTGGAGATTGCGGCTCCCTTTCTGTTGCTTGCTCTTATTGTTGGGCTCTTAGTCTCTCTTGTCCAAAGCATGACCCAGATCCAGGAGATGACGCTCGCGTTTGTCCCCAAGATGTTGGCGCTGGCTGCTGCTTTAGCGATCTTTTTCCCCTGGATGCTCAAGATGGCGACGAAATTCACCCACAACCTCTGGATCTCCCAGTGGGAAAAAGTGACTAGCCTGGTCCAGTATGTCCAGTGAGCTGGCCCTCTTTTTTCTCCTTTTTGCCCGTATGCTCGGCTTTTTTCTCTTCTCCCCTTTTTTTGCAGGCCGCCTCTCTCCCACCATCCGTTTCGCCCTCTCCCTTACCCTCTCGCTCCTTTTACTACCTCCTCTTACTGCTAAATTCTCCCTGGGAATTGATCCTCCCTGGGCTTTCTCCCTTCATCTATTGAAAGAGCTCGGTGTTGGGTATCTTCTCGGTTTTCTTTTTTCTCTTTTGTGGGAAGCTGCTGCTTTTGCTGGGCAGTTTGTCGGAACGTTGGCCGGTTTTTCGGCAACAGAACTTCTCGACCCTGCTGCCAATAGCCTCTCGCCCCTTTGGAGCCGCTTTTTCTCCCTTTTTCTCTTTACCCTTCTCTTTGCAGCCGACCTCCACCACCCTCTTTTGCGCCTTCTCTACGAAAACTTCCCCTTCCCAAACTCCCTTTTCGAAACCTCACTTGTGCAAGGGATCACCTACGCAACAGCAACCCTCTTTACCCAAGCCCTCTCTTATGCATTCTTTCCCTTTGTTGCCCTCTCCTTGCTCCTCCTCTGCTTTGCAGTAGCTTCTCGTCTTCTCCCCCATTTGCAGATCTTTTTCCACGGATTCCCCCTCCAAATTCTTCTAGGCCTTAGCACTCTTGCCGCCTCGATCGGATATTTTTTTCCTCTTTTCACCCAAGCCTTCAAACAGTTTTTCACTCTTGCTCGAAACCTTCTCTTTCCGTTAACCTGACGGAGTAAATTGATAATACTCGGGAATTTTATGAAACTGCTACTTCTCCTCGCCCTCTCCTTACTGCTGACTGGATGTATCTACCGTATGCCTACTGAAGACTGTATTTCGACCCTTCCAACGACCAATAACCCCCATATAACAGGCGAAAAACCCTCTTCTATGCTACCAGGTAAGGGATAAGAAATATGTTAGTCCTCACAAGAAAAGTTGAACAAAAGATCCGTATCGGAGATGACGTTGTCATCACTGTCCTAAAAGTACAAGGTGAGCAGGTCTCTATTGGGATCGAAGCTCCTAGATCAAAGCAGATCGTCCGGGAAGAACTCCTACATAAAGACCAAAAATGGGTAGAAAAAAAAGAGCAGTGAGTATTCCGCTAAACCAGAATGCTCTTCTCCAATTTCTCAACCAAAAAGACTTCCATCCCCTGTTCCAAAAAGAGACCGATCAGACCTATCTGGTCATGAACATTGGAGAGTATGAAGTCCCCCTCTTTTTTTTGATCCGGAGTGAAAACTCTTTGCTCCAAACCTTGGCCTATCTCCCCTATCAACTACAAGAAAAGACCCTTGGAGAGACGGCTCGTCTTCTCCACCTCTTGAATAAGGAGCTCGACATGCCCGGGTTTGGACTCGATGAGAAAGAAGATTTGATGTTCTACCGGTGTGTGATCCCTTGTGTTGATGGAAAGATCTCTGAAGAACTCCTCCTCACCTACATCTCATGTACCAGACTTGCCTGCGAAACCTTTATGGGCGCCATTGGCACCATCCTATCGGGAAGTGCCTCGATAGACGAGCTTCTAAAAGGAAAAAATGAGTAAAAGACCCATCTACTACGACACCGAAACGACAGGAATCCGCCCCGAAAAAGACCGGATTGTCGAGATTGCCGCTTTCGATCCTGTTTTGGATAAAACCTTTGTAGAACTTGTAAAACCTGGCATTCCAATCCCCAAAGAGGCCTCCTCTGTTCATGGAATCACAGATGAGATGGTCGGATCGGCTTCCACCTTTGCAGAAGTAGGCGCCCGTTTTGCTGCCTTTTGCGACGGAGAAGCTGTTTTGATTGCCCACAACAACGATAATTTCGACAAATATTTCCTCCGTGAAGAAGCCGCAAGACACTCGCTTACCTTTCCCGACTGGCCCATGATCGACACCCTCAAGTGGGCCCGCCGCTACCGCCCCGACCTCCCTCGCCACTCTCTCCAATTCTTAAGACACATCTTCGGAATCGAGGAGAATAACGCCCATAGAGCTCTCGATGATGTGGTGGTTCTCTACAAAGTCTTCTCTGCAATGATCGACGATCTTTCAATCGATACGGTTTTAGACCTCCTCGAAAATGCCCCCGTCCCGACCCCTGAAGTGATGCCATTTGGAAAGTACAAGGGGCAACCCTTAAGTGCCGTCCCCCCTGATTACATCGCCTGGCTGAAAAAACAGGGAGCATTGGATAAGCCCGAAAATGCCCCCCTTCTCGAAGCGTTTGCAAAACTCAAATCGTCATGATTGACGTTGCTCTTTCTCCTTGTCCCAATGACACGTTTCTCTTTGCTCCGTGGATTGAAGGATTTGTGGAGAGCAAATATCCGATCACCCCCCATTTTGCCGATATCCAGACGCTCAACAAATGGGCTTTTTCTAAGCGCTTCCCTCTCATCAAAATCTCTGTCGCGGTATTTCCCAAACTTCTCCCTTTCTACCAGCTCCTTCCCGTTGGAGCAGCTCTTGGGTTTGGTTGTGGCCCCAAACTCATCGGCAAAAAACCCTACACGTTAGCAGACCTGCCGAACTTAACAGTTGCCATCCCAGGAGAAGATATCACCGCTCACACCCTTCTCTCCCACTTCGCCCCCTCCCCAAAAGAGAAGCATTTCTGTCTCTATCATGAGATCTTCCCTCTCCTCAATTCTGATGAGGTCGATTGTGGCCTGATCATCCACGAATCTCGTTTCACCTACTCCGAGGCCGGGTTTTTCGAAATCGCTGATTTAGGAGAGCTTTGGGAGAAAAAAACCTCTCTCCCCCTCCCTCTTGGGGCACTTGCGATCCAAAAAAGCCTCCCCGAACCCCAAAAAAAGGGCCTCACAAGAGCCCTCCAAGACTCCCTCCTCTATAGCAAATCTCACCCAGAGAAGAGCCTCCCCTTGATCCTTAAGCACGCCCAAGAGCTCTCCCCCGAAATCGTCCAAAAACACATCGAAACCTACGTCACAAAAGAGACTGAAATCTTATCAGAAGAGGGGAAAAAAGCGATCGAGACCCTCCTCTCTTGCCCCCTGCCCCCAGATTGGGTATATTCACCCTCATGAAGAAGATCTTACTCACCTTTGCCCTCAAAAGAGAAGCAGAGGCCACCTTACAAAAACTCGATGCCAAGCCGGTCCCCCATACAGAAAAGCCCCTCTGGCTCGACGGAGAAGTCCCTACCTGCTACACCTTCAGCCACGGTTGGATCCTCCTCACCGACATTGGCTCTTACGCCGCCCAGCAAGCCGTCTCAGCCTACGCCACCCAAGTCGACGAGATCTGGAATCTCGGATTTGCCGGAGCTCTTGCCTCCACCCACCCCCTAGGCTCCCTTGTCAAAATCAGCACTGTTGCCAAATACCTCATCACACCCCCTCTCGACCCACAATCAGAAGAGTGCCTCAACAAAAGCCTTCCCACCTTCTCCCTTGCTCCAGCAGGAACCCCACTTGTCACCTCCGACTTCCCCATCCATTCAACCCCACAAAAAGAGGCGTGTCGCTGTATGGGGAGCCTAGTCGATATGGAAGGGTATGGAGTGGCATTTGCAGCAAGCTTCTACAAAAAACCTTGCAAGATATGGAAAATCGTCTCCGACTTCGCTTCTCCTGAAGGGCGCACCCTCATCCGACAAAACCGCCACACACTCTCCGAGCTCCTCGCCGACAAGATCACCTCAGAGCTTTCGTTTTCTCCGTAGTAGAAACAAACAAGATGGATAGGATCGCTTGACGAGCGGCAGGATAAAAAGAAAAAAGCTGTGCTCTCTGTGGTTCAATTTATTTCACTCCCTATTGTTAGTTTTAATTTGTGCCTGAGGATGGGAACTTGGACCTTTAACCGATTTGGGTTACACCCTTTTAATTTTTAGTGATTAGCAACTTGTGTGGAAAAATGTTTTTTTGTTAATGCAAAATTTGTGACGAAACCGTATTATCTCGATCTTTATTTTCTAAAATTCTACACGAGGTATCTGATGACCCAACCTGCGCAAACAAACCCATGTACTTTCTGGATCCACCATTCCGAGGGAGCAGATCGACTCAAACAAGGAGCAGCTACACTCGTATTTGCCCTAGCTACGATTGCTCTTCTCGGAGGAACCCTCGCCATCTTAGCCCAGCAAGGATTCCCCCTAGGAGGGATCAACTCTCTAGCGCAACAAATCGGCACCCAAGCAACCTATCTTGCCATGGTCGGGATTGGAGCTGTATGGATTAGCTCAATTGTCCTCCTCGCAGCCCTTGCACATTCCCACAAAAAAGAGCAATTCTCTGATGCTGAACTACAAACACACGGTGTATTAACCCCTTTAAACAACTTAAACATCCAGCTTAAGATCTCTCGTAAGCAGTACTGGTCTGAAACCTTCGATGCCTCTACAGGCCACTCTCCTTCCGTCTTTGGTCTTTTCACCAAAGACGTCCAAGGGCAAATCCACCGCTTTGCTTACCGCACTGCAAACCAAAGAGAGGCCCACACCCGCTACCACCTCTCAGAGTATACTGATGGAAAAGCCCTTTTTGAAAAGAGCCCCGAATACCCAGCCTCTTTCGGTGCCACCCTAATCCCCAACAACCAACTCAAGGTACCACAACGTGGAACATACGTACTGCAACATGATCTCTTTCTCCATGTCCTCTCTATTGGAACTCCCCGTGGAACAGAAGTGCACTACTGCAAAACCGAAGAGCGTGTCAAAGAACTCCTTACACAATTCTACCCCGCCTATCTCTCCGATGAAGAGATCCAGGACGCCATCACCCGAAAGCAGCCCCCACACCTAGGAGAAGCCAACTATTGGCCCCGAGAAACCACCATCGGTGACAATATCCCTCTCTACCTGCTCTACACCCAAGACCAAGTTCTATACTGGACCAATAAACAGGAGAGAATCGCCTACATCAATACCAACCTCACCGATTTCACTAACCGAGGTCTCGCATTCTCAAAAAATCTTGAAAACTATACACAAACAATCTACCAAACCCATCCCCTCCAAGATCTTCTAGAGGAAAATGACCTTTACCAAGGAGTTGTAGAAATCGATAGAATCATTTGCCACTTCTTGATCGGCCATAATGGCCACTACCAATACGCTACAAACCCCATCACTCCCCCAACTGGCTTCCAAGTCACAATTGTTGAAGACGTGGACCAAATCAACTCACCCCTAGACGATCAACTAGAAGAAGAGGTATTTAAGGAAATGGAAAAGCAAAAACAGTGGTTCGATGACAACTCATATACTTGCATCGACCATGAAAAGCTGTTCTCCGTTGTCTTCAATAGAGATGGAGATGGAGATACCCACTCTCTTACCTTCACCTCTAAGGAGACAAGAGTGTCCTTTGTCCAAAAGTCTCTCACCGATCTCAATGAGGCAGCACCATATGAGTATCTCTTCAATAAATTGATTGAGGAGAACTTTCTCGAATATCTTCCCAAAAACACCTATCAATTCGTAAAAATTACTTACCGTAAGGCAGATATCCCTCAATTTATCTATGTCGATGATGAAGGAGAACTCTATACATCTGACTCCAAACCAAACGACATGAAGTCCTTCGCAGAATATATGGAGCTTACGAATGGACGCCTCCCACAAGAGCTTGGAGAAGTATTGGCAGAGAAGACATCTCTGCCCCCTTCTACGTTAGAAGAATATCAACCTCGACTCTTCAAAGGGGAATTCTGGAACTTCAATAGAAAAAAAACAGGAGTCTACTTCTTCCAAGAAATCTACCCCCTCCTTGTCAGAGGTAATGATGACCAAATCGATACCCTCTACTTCCTCACAGCTGACGAGCGAGCGAAATACCGCCGAAGCCACTTCAAGGGCTTCGCTAATGGCTACTCCCGCCACAAAAAAATACTAGCAAAAATTTTTGGTGAATCAGACGTCCCCGGCACCCTTCACCCACCTAGTGATAGAGGAAGCATTAGAACAACCACAAAAACTTTTGAAGACAACCCGAAAGTAAACCTGAAATGTTGGTATGATGTAGATAAACAACGGAAATGGAAGTACACAAGAGTCTAATATTTTACTTATGCCCCCATCAAACCGGACAAATTTGAACTCCAACTTCAAATTTGTCCGGTTTTTAGCCTTCTGACTGGACAAATCAGCAAATCCATGTTAACATTTGGCTATGTTCGACCGTGATATAGAGAAAAAAGCCCTAGCATTGGCTACAAAGTTCCCCGTGATTGGGATCCTTGGACCAAGGCAAAGTGGAAAGACCACGCTCGCCCAAAAAATCTTCCCCTCCTATACCTATGTCTCTCTTGAAGACCCGCAGAGTCGCTTATTCGCCGAGCAAGATCCTAAGGGATTTTTAGAGACTCATATGAACGGAGATGGAATTGTGCTCGATGAAGTCCAGCATGTACCCGATCTTTTCTCTTACATCCAACTCATTGTGGATGAGACCCAACAACCCGGAAGCTTCATCCTGACAGGATCGCAGAATTTCCTCCTGCACGAGAAACTCCCCCAAACTTTAGCTGGAAGAATCGCCCTCCTCACCCTTCTCCCTCTCTCCATCGATGAATTAAAAAGAGCAAATCGCCTCCCTGATCGATATGAAGCCCTCCTTTTTCAAGGTGGATATCCTAGAATACATGCCCAAAATATCTCTCCCCAAGATTGGTACCCAAACTACCTCAATACCTATGTGGAAAGAGACATCCGAGAGCTCCGGAATGTCGCCAATCTCACTCAATTTCAGAGATTTATCAAGCTTTGTGCAGGACGAGTTGGGCAGCTAGTGAATTTTTCCGACCTGGGAAGAGACGCTGGGCTCTCTTTCCATACCGTAAAAGAGTGGCTCTCCCTTTTAGAAACGAGCTATATCCTGTTTTTTCTTCAGCCCTATCATAAAAACTTCCACAAACGACTCGTAAAATCTCCCAAGCTCTATTTCTACGATATGGGCCTTACTTGCTCTCTACTTGGAATCAATTCGGTCAAGGATCTCGATACCCACTACCTGAAAGGCAACCTCTTCGAATCATTGATCGTATCTGAACTGCTCAAAATGCGGTACCACAGAGGCCTACAACCCAATGTATATTTCTGGAGAGATAAAGTTGGCCATGAACTCAACTGTCTAGTCGAGAAAGGGGAAGAGCTTTTGGCAGTGGAGATCAAATCTGGGAAAACCCTTACCTCTGACTTTTTTACCAATATCCACTACTGGCAAAAACTCACGGACTCCTCCCCCTCAAATTCCTACCTCATCTACGGAGGCCACGAGTTGCAAAAAAGGAGCTACAGCCACGTTCTCGGTTGGCAAAACCTAGACCGACTTTCCTGAGAGCTGCAAGCAAGCCGACTCAATTCCCTCCCATCTTAGGTGGGAAGGAAGGTAGGGGAAGGGTCGAACAATTGCGCCTTTGTATCTTTTTGCGTCCACCCCTTATGTCGGTCATCAGGCATATCTTTATCATGCACGTAGAGGCGGACTCTATCGCAATAGTCGTTATAGAGCTCTCTCCATTGGCTTTGCAGCGTAGAGTTTTGATAGAAAAGTTCCGCGTAAGCAGGTGAGGTGTTAGTAGGCGCGCATAAGGCCTCCCTAAGCGGCTCTACTAGAAGAACTTTTTGTGAAACTGTACCCCAAATGAAGCCTCCCCGAATGTTATGATATGCACGTGTGCAAAAATAGTAGGTCCGATATTGATACGAATCTTGCTTTGTCAGAGCCTCTCCAAAGGTGCGGTGCGTTCCTGTATCTTGAAGAGCATCCGTAAATTTAGGAAGGTCCTCTAAAGTCAGGCAGCTAATCGCATAGCTAATTTTCATCAGATCATCAGCCACTTGAACAACTGCATCTTGAGACCAAGGATCGCCCTGGTTCTCCTTCAATACACTCTCAAATGTATTCCAGCACGCATAAAAAACTGTCGTAAGCTGTCCAATCGCCTTGTTCTCCGGTTGATATGTGTTCGAGGGTCGAAATCTGCTCGAGAACGGGTGTTTTTTTACATTAGAATTTTCTGCTAATTTTTCGCGTGCAAATGAGAGGGCATCTTCCCCAACATTGGGATAGGCAGCTCTTTGTTCTCCAATGTCGGCCCCAAAGCCTCCACCAGTTTTTTCTTTTTTGTAGCTGGCAATGGCAATGGCAATGATTCCTCCTGCCGAAAATAGGGTGAGTACCCCGCCGCCGGCGAGCGATCCAATGAACCCCGCACTGCCAATTCCCCCTAATATGCTAGCCCCACCTAGTCCCATAATCACAACTCCTGCCACACTCCCTACAACGGCAGCGACAAGAGCCCATTTTGACTTGGCGCTCAAGGAAGAGTTTTCTTGACTTAAGCACGAACTACTTACACACCCTTGAAGACAATCTAAAACCATGACCAAAACCTCAAATTTAACCCTTATGTTTCTATCTAGGTTAAGATTATAACAAAAAACAGGCTTTAAAGGAGATTTAAAAAAATTTCTTAGCTAGGTGGAGGCTGTTAGCTGCCCTTCGGACTGGTACATCATCTCGTACATGTGGCGGAAGTTGGGGCAGGTTTGGAGGAGCTCCTCCTTGGTCCCCTCTGCGATTATCCTCCCCTTTTCGAGGTAGAGGATCTTGTCGGCATGTTCGATGGTGCTGAAGCGGTGAGCGATGATCACTTGGGTGAGCTTCCCATGGAGCTCGGAGATCGCCTCCTTGATCTTCCCCTCGCTGACAGCGTCGAGAGAGGAGGTCGCCTCATCCATGACGAGGATGGGAGCCTTTTTGACAAGGGCACGGGCAATGGCGAGCCGCTGCTGCTGCCCTCCTGAGAGGTTCTTCCCACTCTCTTCGAGGCGGAAGTTGTACTGGTCTGGGAGGGTGATGATGAACTCCTCAGCGTGAGCTCTTTTAGCGGCTAGCTCGATCTCTTTCATCGGAAAAGTGCGGCCAAAGGAGATATTGTCCCGGATCGTGTCGAGAAAGAGGAACGGTTTTTGGGGGACAAAGGCGATCTTTTCCCGCAGTGAACGTTGGGTGTAGGCCTGGATCGGCTTGTGATCGATCAAGATTTCTCCTTCTTGCGCCTCATAAAGGCGTGGGAGGAGCTTGACGATCGTCGATTTCCCAGCTCCTGTCGGCCCGACGATGGCCACCGTCTCCCCTTTTTTGATGGTGAAGGTCAAATTCTTAAGTACCCACTCATCCTTATAGGAGAACGAGACATTCCGGAATTCGATCGACTCGTGCAACTCCTCAAATTCGAGAGAGTTGGGAGCATCTTGGATGGTAGGTTCAATCGAGAGGACCTCATACATCCTCTCAGCTGCGGCAATCCCTCGGAAGATTTGGTTATTCTCCTCGGCAAATTTCTTCACCGGCTCGTAGAAAATGTAGAGAAGCCCACAGAAAACAAGAAGCTCTGCTGGACCAAGACGGAAGAAGTAGAGGCCAGAGAGGATCACAGCAACAAAGAAAAGAGAGGAGATACTGTGGAGAATCGGGCGGGCAGCAAGTCCATAGCGGGCGCTTCTCTCTTCGAGGCGGGCCATTTTGTTGTTTTCATCTTTGTATTTTTTGAGGGAAAAATCCTCCATAGCAAAGATCTTTACCGTCAAAATCCCCGAGAGAAAGTCGATCAAAACGGTGGTAAACCCCTCTTGGTTTTTCTGCATCTGCTTCGAGATCTTCTTGATTTTTTTCGCAATCCAGACGATGGGGACCACAATGACCGGAAATCCGACAAAAATCACCAAAGAGAGCTTCCAAGAGATATAGAAACAGGCCATGAGGGTGGAGAGAATGGCAAAGGGAGCTTGGATATAGTTGAGGAGCATCGAGTTGATCGCTTGGGCAATCACAATGGCATCTCCAGTGACACGCGCGGAGAGGCTCCCTATCTCATACTCGTGGTAGAAGCTCAAAGGGAGGCTTTGGATATGCTCGAAATACTTTTGGCGCAAATCGCGGCTGACTCGAATCGCCACGAGCTTGGTCGAATACCTATGGGCAAAAAGAGAGGCGGCTTTGAAAAACGCGACAAAGACGATGATGAAGGCTAGATGAACGAGATTCGAATGGATATCGAAGTGGTCATCTAAGAAACCAGCTACCCGTTGGATGAAGCCGGTCCCCCCATGGGTATCGAGGTAGTGGTTTACCTCACTCACTGTCAAAGGAGCCTCAGGAGAAGAGGTAATCTCTCCCCATCGCTGCTGAACGTCTGATAAATTTACCGAGGAGACCATCTCGAGCTTCCCCTCTTTCTCTTTTCCAAACAGGGTGAAGAAATCGGGACCTGTCTTGGCGATGATGCCAAGAGAGAGCATCTCCATTTGCGACCCAAGAGTGAGTAAAAACATGGAGACAACAGTGATTAGAAGGAGAAACCAGTGTTTACGATTGAGTATCGCAGCTTTTAAGAGCAGTTTCATCTGTGGTAAAGGACCCCATTTTGCGGAATTTTTGGTAACGTCTCTCTAATAAAACTTCAGGAGGATAGACTTTTAGAACCTCCCACTGCTCAAGGAGGAATTTTTTTACATTTGAGTAGAGAGCTTCTGGGTCGTAGTGGGCCCCTCCAAGAGGCTCAGGAAGGACCGTGTCGATAAGAGAAAATTTTAGGAGATCTTCAGGGTGCATCTTGAGTTTTTCGGAGGCTAGGCTACTTTTTGAAACATCTTTCCATAGAATTGAAGCACAACCCTCAGGAGAGATCACAGAGTAGTAGCTGTGCTCGAGCATCGCAATTGTGTCCCCAATGCCCATCCCAAGTGCCCCACCAGAACACCCCTCACCAATGACCAGAATCACGATAGGGGTCTCTAGACGGGCGAGCTCCTTTAAGTTCTGCGCAATGGCCCAACCCTGCCCTCGCTCTTCTGCTGTCAGCCCAGGGTAGGCACCTGGAGTATCGAGTAAAAAGACGATCGGGATGTGGAACTTCTCCCCTAGTTTTGCAAGACGGAGCGCTTTACGGAAGCCCTCTGGATGGAGCATCCCAAAGTTTCTCTTCAGTCGGCTCTCGGTGTCTTTTCCTTTCTCCTGTCCAATCAGAAGGAACTTCCGCCCATCGATCTTTCCAAGTCCCCCTACAACAGCTTGGTCGTCTCGAAAATTCCGATCTCCATGAAGTTCGATAAACTCCTCGCATAGGTTTTCGATGTAATCGAGAGCGCGTGGGCGGTTGGGGTGGCGGCAGATCTGGACCCTCTCCCAAGCAGAGAGTGATCCGTAGATTTTTTTCTTCAGCTTATCGAGCTTTTTCTCGAGCTTTTGTAGCTCTTCGCTGGAAAAGAGGGAATTTTGTGCATTTTGCTCTTTGAATTGCCGAACGGTCTTTTCGTATTCAACAATTTGCTTCTCATGAGGCAAAATATCCATAAATCTAGATCTCAAATTTTATGAAAGTCGCAAGGATACTACAAAACTCCATAAAACTCCAATACAGAACTCAACTCGTGTAAAGTTAAAGTTTTTCAAAACTGAGAGTAGAAGCCACATCCCTCTAGATGTCTGCTTCGGTGCCAGGGAGGTCAGCAAGTGAGAAATCAGAGACTACATGGATATAGGAGGGTTTAGAGGCGATGATCGCGTAGACCTCTTCCACATCCTCTGTAAGGAGGCGGACACACCCGCTGCTCACATATTCCCCGATACATTCTCTCATCTCCCGATATCCCCCTTCTTCATCTACTTCAAAAGGAACACCATGGATTCCTAATCCAGATGCTCTTCCAGTACAATTGGCAATTTCCTGATTGAAGGGGATCCAGCGCCTTCCAAATACTGTGATCATCTCACAAGGCTCACCTTTAAATGTCCCCATTACACCTTTTTTGTAACTGGTGATCTGGCTTCCGATTGAAAATGTTCCAAGCGGTGTGAGTGAGCCAGATGTTTTCGATTCGTTGAGACGTCCTGCGGCAACAGGGTAGGTTTTGAGTAAAATGCGGGTATCTTCTCCTTTGTCGAGGCAATAAAACCACATCTTCAATCTCGATAGATCCATCACGAGATGGAATTCGATCTCTTTATCCGAACGGAATACATTAAAACGATCCCCATAAGAGATCACCTCCGAGGTATACTCTCCTTTCCCATGAAGACTACGAGAGATAAAGTGTTTCGAGGTGTTGTGATGAGCAGCGTAATCTCCTAGGTAAGCAGAGCGATCAGTGACCCAAGGAACTCGACTCTTGTAGGTGATCGTTTCGACAATCGGGAGAAGAGCGGCTTGAGGCCGAAAAAGGGCTGCTAGTCGGTCGACTTCTTGTGGGAGCTGCTGATCATCTGATAGGGAAGCGAGTTTCGTAAGAGGCTCTTCCTCAATTAAAACAGGCGCCTCAAGCGGAGCCTCGCTCACAAGCTCTTCCAAAGGAATCACCTCTGCTTCTACAACGAGCTCTTCCTCTATCTGCAATTCAGAGTGAAGTTGAGACTCTTTTTTTCCCGATGTGAAATAGAAAATGATGGCTACAAAAAATAGTGCCGCAAAGGCGAGTAGTTTAGACTTAGACATGAGAATGACAAAGGTACTTTAGAAATTTACCCTGAGGGTACGGCACCTCCCTCATTTTTTTCAAATGGAGATCTCAAGCGTGGTGAATGGAAGCTGTGAAGGCCCCTCCTGGAGCGAGTTGAAAGGCGAGGAGAAAGTCGGCTCCCCAAAAGCTTTCGTCTCCTGCCAAAGGAATCACTTCTAATTTCGTAAACCCCTCCTCCGGGTCGAGAACAAGACCACCTCTCTCACCTTGAAGTGCAATCGAATTCGGAGGTCCTTCATACCGATCAAGCGAGCGCGGTTTCAGTTGATGAGATCCTGCAATCAAGCAACTTGAGGCTTTGGCATAAAAAACAAAAGCAGCCGAATCAAGGGAACCAGGCCCCGTAAACTCCACCCGGAGAGAGAGCTTCCCTTCTGATTTTTCTAACCAGGAGGTAACCCAGAGGCGGCTATAACCCGAATCCTCCATCCCCTCAATCCCGGTTTCTCTAGAATGTGGGGCTGAAACACGACATCGATACGAGAGAGAAGTTCTCCTCTTTGTTTTTTGCAAAGAGATCGACTGTCCTCTTCCGGCTAAACCAAAGCCGCTTGCGGTATCTAAGGGGAAAAGCTGGGGGCCAAAATTGACAAGGGCCACATCACGAAAATACCAGGCTCCCATTCCACTCTTGCATCCAGATGCAGAAAGGAGAAGGGTCTCTTCAGAAGTTCTCTCAGAAATGAGACCGAGTTCTTCGTCGATAAAAGAATGGGTTGGAAGAATTTCAGCTCTTACTTGCGCAAGAAAATGGCGAACTTCCTCATCGATCTCCTGAAACCCTCTCCTCTTCTCTTGCTGAAAGAGGGAGGTTATAGGAGTGAGGTGGTGGGTAAAGGTCGCTTGCTGAAAGGGGACCATCTCCTCGGCAACCCTTCGGTAGCTCAGATCTTGAAATTGGGCAAGGAGACGACCGATCTTGGCATGCTCTTTCGGATAGGGAAGTCCCCTCCAGGGGAAAAATCCTTTCGAAAAAAGAGGGAGAGCACCCGATCGGAACCCCTTAAGAGTACAGGGAGGAACCGATTTTCCTTCTTTTTCCCTTTTTAACGCCTCCTCAACAGCTCCAAATTCCACCTCTCGGACAAATTCTTCCAGCATAAAAAAACCCTCAGTTTGTGGCTGAGGGTATCATGTGGATGATTAGAAAGGAAGTTGTCTATTCTTCAGAATCGTCATTGATCTCTTCGAGGATGTCAATTCCATCCTTCGATTTTTCGATCAACCGACGCATCTTCTTCCCTGGAGTGAATTTGACAGCCCTTCTTGCTGGAATATGAATCGGTACAGAGGCATTTTTGGGATTTCGTCCAATTTTTGGTTTTCTCTCTACAACCTGAAGAACACCAAAATCACGGAACTCGAGACGATCTCCTTTTGCAAGAGCGTCTGTCATCTTATCCAAAAAGTTCTGAATTACTGCGCGTACATGGTTCGGGTGGATCCCTTCATCTTGTGAAATCGTTGTGATCAATTTCTTCTTCGTCATCGTTGCCATAGTCAGTTTCCTCCTTCGTTTGCTATCACATATTTAACTGAAACATAACTGTATAATACCTATCTACACATTCGCTTCAAGTGATTTTTTCTGGAGAAGGATTTTTTTTCAGGCGATTTGGAGCACCATCTTCTTCTTCTTCCCAATCCCCAGGAGAAGAAAACGGTTTTCGATCAGAAGCTCTTCAACGACCAAAAGATTTTCGTCGGTCACTTTTTTGTTGTTTAAGTAAGCACCGCCGTTAAGAATCATCCGACGCGCTTCACCTTTGCTAGGTAAGAGGCCTGAGTGGACAATCAAATCAATAAAGCGGGCCCCTACAACACTTTGAGCAGGTAAAGTCAAGCTGGGCACTTCCTTAGAAAGAGATTCTAAAGTAGCAAGATCAAGAGAGGTTTCACTTCCCGGCTTAGCGGCCTTCGTGATACGTAGCGCCTCTTCTACCCCCGCCTCACCATGGACAATCCTTGTCACCTCTTCTGCTAATCGCTTCTGGGCGGTATTGGCAACATAACGACTCCCTTTCATCTCTTCTTCGATCTCCTCAATCTCCTCCAAATCGAGAAATGTGAGCATACGAAGAAGCTTCGAAACATCGGCATCTGGTATCCGGAAGAGGTACTGGTAAAAATCATACGGAGAGACCTTGTCGGGGTTGAGCCAAATAGCCCCCTCTTCCGATTTCCCGAATTTTTTCCCATCGCTCCTGGTAATCAGGGGCCAGGTCAGGCCATACACACTTTCTCCTCGCATCTTCCGAACGAGTTCTGTTCCTGCAGTGATGTTCCCCCATTGATCACTCCCTCCCAGCTGGAGCTGGACATTGTGAGTATCGTAAAGGTGGAGAAAATCGTAGGCTTGGAGAAGCTGGTAGCTAAACTCGGTGTAACTAATCCCCTCTTCTAGAGCGAGCCGGGTTTTGACACTCTCCTTAGCCAACATCGTCCCCAACCGGAAGTGTTTCCCCACATCACGCAGGAAATCGAGATAGCGCAACTTGGAAAACCACTCGTAATTGTTGAGAACGGTTACCTCCTGCCGTAAAATAGCCTCTAACGAGCGCCTAATTCCCTGGACATTCTTCTCTAACGCATCGTTGTCAAGCAGGTTACGTTCATGACTTTTGCCAGAAGGATCTCCGATTAAACCAGTAGCCCCTCCCACAAGGGCTATTGGCTCATGACCATACTTCTGGAACCAGGCTAAGGCGATGATTCCCACCAAATTCCCCAAATGGAGGCTATCTGAGGTGGGGTCGAACCCTAAATAAAGTGTTATAGGATTTTCCACCAAATCCCGGATTTCCTCTCCTGTCATGGCATCGAGAAAGCCTCGCTTTTGCAATTCATTAACGATATTTTTCACTTTATTTTCCTTCCCTACTTTTACAGAAAATTGAAGTTTGTTATGATACGGCTTTCAAGTAAGAGAGTAAAGGAGCTTGTCAAGATGGCAAAAGTACGTGATGAAATCATCGAATACCCAGAGAACTGGGACGACATGGTAAAAAAACATAAAGAGCGGGAAGAAGAAGCAATCCAAAGGATGATGCACAAACGTAAAGTGGAAGATCCCATGGAATTGCTAAAAATTGCTTCTGAGGCAATTGCTACAAGACAAGGTCGTACTGCTCGAGAGCACAGACCTCTCAAAGACTGGACTATCAAAATAGATGCCGAGTCTGAGCAGGTCAACCAGCTGAAGATGAAGCTCGACAAGGAAACAACCGAGCTTGCCCAAAAAATCCTGAGCGAGCTCCCTCAGCAACAATACCCCGAGCTTAGGAACAAACTCAAAGGACGGATCAGCCCTCCATCTACCGCCACTACAGATGAAGAAGCCACCGTCCACTAGTCTTTAGGGGATTCTCAACTGCGCGACCCTGAAAAAAGCATTTTGTGCTTACTCGCAACAGGTTTATGTAACTATTTTCCTCCTTCGACCCATTCTCAGTATACCTCATCTACTGGTGATAATAAAGTTCGGCTAGCTTTCTTGTTTTTAAAAATCTCGAAAACTTCGTGGTTAGGTGTAGGAGCTAGAAGGGGTTGTGGATGTCGAGGAAGAACGCATCGAGTCCCCACTTTTCCTGCAAGGCTGCGGCTAGGGCCTTAGGTCCCACTTTTTCGGTTGCGGCGTGTCCAAGAGCGAGAAAATGGACTTTCTCTTCGTAGGCAATCCCCCAAGCCGGTTCGTCATAATTCCCTGTGATAAAGCAGTCGATCCCTTCAGCTGCAGCTGCACTCAACTCTGTGTAGGCACCGCCTGAGACGAGTGCTACCTTTGAAATCCGCTCCTTCCCAAACAAGGCTCGGGCACTTTTGTGGTCGTAGTATTCTTCCACTTTTGCAACAAAAGAGTCGATTGATTGAAGGGGGATTTCTCCTCGAACCCCAATCTTGATTCCATTGAACAAGCCAAAAGGAGCAAGATTCTCCCACCCTAAATCACGGGCCGCTTTCCAGTTATTTCCGACCTCAAGATGGGCATCGAGAGGGAGGTGATAGGCAAAAAGAGAGATCCCTTTTTCCAGAAGAAGGGCGATCTTCTCTCGTTTACTTCCTACAACAGGGTAAGGGTCGCGATTCCAAAACATCCCATGGTGGGTCACAAGAGCATCGACTTCCAATTTAGCGGCCTCTTCAATTGTCTGGAGATTTGCAGAAACTGCAGTTGCCACCCGCTTGATCTCTCTTCCCCCCTCGACCTGAAGTCCATTGGGACAGTAGTCTGCGATTGTTTCTGGATCCAGATAAAGGGCAAGATTTTTTGCCAGCTCATCACTTCTCATATCTCTTATACTCCTAAAATTCTCTTTGACCTAGAAGCTAGAATGCATTATATGTGATTTTTATGAAACTCGATGCGCAAACTCAAGAGAATATCAAACGAAAGATTGGAGAGAGAGCTGCCTCCTTCGTAGAAGAAGGGATGCTCGTCGGCCTTGGGACGGGAAGCACTTCTACCTATTTCATCAGAAGCTTGATCAAAAGATGCCAGGAAGGGCTCAAAGTCCATGTTGTTTCCTCTTCTAACCGCTCCCTCCATTTAGCAGTCGAAGGGGGAATCCCCACGGTCGACATGAACCAAGTAACCGATATCGATCTTACAATTGACGGAGCAGACGAAATCGACCCCAAAAACCGAATGGTAAAAGGTGGTGGAGGGGCTCATACGAGAGAGAAAATCCTGGCAACTTCGAGTAAAAAGATGCTAGTCATCGTAGACGAGAGTAAGCTCGTTGAAGTACTTGGCAAGTTTGGAGTAGCCATCGAGATTCTCCCATTCGGTAGAAAGGCAACCCTTGCCAAACTTCGTAAAATCGGATATGAAGGAAAAATGCGCACGCAAGAAAGCGGGGAGTTTACCCTAACCGATAATGGGAATTACCTATTCGATATCCACTCCCCAACCCATTTCCCCACCCCTGAGGAAGATCACAAAAAGATCATCGAAATCACGGGAGTGGTAGAAACTGGATTTTTTTTCGACCTGCCTCTAAAGGTTTTAGTCGGGTATAAAGATGGCACAGTAGCTCTAAGACGGTAAAAAATGGAAGAAACTGTAGAACTGGTTCCGATTCATGTAGAGAAAGTACTCCAGTCTCGCTCGTATACCTGCATTGTATTGGATGGCGAGGAGAAAAAATTTGCGATTTATTGCGACGTCCCAAGCGGAAAAGCGATGAATCTCTATCTCTCTTCAACCGAAAAACCACGGCCAGGCACCCATGATTTGATGAATAGAATCTTTATGGGTCTCAACATCAAGCTAAAACATGTAGTCGTTTATGACGTAGAAGAGACCATCTACTATGCTCGGATCTTTTTCGAGCAGCAAATCGGTGAAATTCTCCATATTGTGGAAATCGATAGCCGTCCAAGCGATGGGATCACTCTTGCCTTGATGCACAAAGTTCCTATCTATTCGACAAGAAGAGTATTAGACAAAACCATCCCCTACGAGGATTAACTTTGGCAGCAGCTAACATGAATGTCCTAACGACAGATGAAAGAGAAGGGGGGGGAAAAGCAAAGGGGGAGTTTATCGTAGCCAATGATAAAGGGCTCCATACACGCCCCTCCACCGAACTCGTAAAATGTGCGACCCGTTTTAGAGCCCAAGTGAACCTAAAATACAAAGACCTGATTGTTAATGCTAAGTCCCTTCTCGGAGTTCTGACACTTGCCGCTGCAAAAGGTTCTCGTATTCTTATCGAAGCCGAAGGAGAAGATGCCCAAGAGGCCGTAGACCAGATCCTTGAACTCGCTCGAAAGAATTTTTACATCCATTATTGATGGGGTCACCATGAGCACAACAGCAGAGAAAACAAAGAACCGAAAGGAAATCGACCCGCAAGATCAGTGGAACGTCGAGGCTCTATTCTCCTCTTTTCCCGATTGGGAAGGAGCTTTTACAAAAATAGCTCCGAGCTCTTCTGCACCAAGATGGCCTGACTTAGCTTCTTTTCGAGGTCGCCTTCATGAAGGGACAGACGCTCTCAAACAAGCTTTAGAAACCCTCTTTTCACTCTCTCGAGAGCTTGAGAAACTCCATACCTATGCCCATCTTCGCCATGATGAAGATATCACGCACGACTCCCACAAGAGCAGCTATCTACGCATCCTCTCCCTCTATAGCGACTTCCAACAAGAGAGCAGCTGGTTTGAACCGGAACTCCTTGCTCTGCCCTCCGAAACCATCGACTCGTACCTCCAATCCCCTTCTCTTGCCCCTTACCGTTTTTATATCGAGAAGATCGTCCGTAGGCGCCCCCATACCCTCTCGGCGGAGAAAGAGGAGCTTTTGGCTATGGCCGGGAAACCAATTCAAACAGCTCCTAAGGCCTTTTCCGCCTTAAGCAATGCCGATATCCGCTTCGAGACGATCGAAGACCAAGAGGGAAAACCCCATGAACTCTCTCATGGCCTTTACCAATTATATCTCCGTTCTCCCGATCGAGTTTTGCGTAAAAATGCCTTCAAGCAGATGCATGCCCAATTCTCTTACCATGAAAATACGCTAGCAGAACTCCTCTATGGACAAGTCCAAGCTCATATTTTTGAAGCAAGAACCCGAAACTATCCCTCCAGCTTAGAAGCTGCCCTTTTTGGGAAAAAGATCCCCAAAGAGGTCTATTCCTCACTTATCGATACAGTCAGGAAAGGCCTCCCCTCGCTTCACCGTTACGTGAGTCTGCGTAAGAAGCTTCTCAAGCTCCCTGAGATCCACCTCTATGACATGTATGTCCCCCTAGTCGAGGCTGCCGATCGAAAGATCGAGTACGCCCAAGCTGAAGAGCTTGTCATCGAGTCGGCACGCCCACTTGGTGAGGAATACCAGCAGATCTTGCAAAAAGGGTTAAAAGAACAACGTTGGGTAGATAGGTACGAGAACAAGCACAAACGGTCAGGAGCCTACTCGAGCGGGTGTTTTGACAGCTTCCCCTATATTTTGATGAATTTCCGCGGGACACTCAGAGACACATTCACCCTCGCCCATGAAGCAGGGCATAGCATGCACTCTTATCTTAGCCACCGCTCCCAGCCCTACCACTATAGCCACTATCCAATCTTTGTCGCAGAAGTCGCCTCTACCTTTAACGAAGAGCTGCTCATGGAGCTCCTCCTTGCCAGAACAGAAAATACGCAAGAGCGCCTCTATTTAATCCATGAGAAGATTGAAGATATCCGGGCCACTTTCTTTAGGCAGACGATGTTTGCCGAATTTGAGCTCAAAATCCACGAGCTAGTTGAACAAAATACTCCGCTCACCCCAACTCTCCTTTCAGACCTCTATTTAGAGCTCAATCGAGACTATTTTGGAGAAGAGGCCACTCTTGATGAAGAGGTCGCGATTGAGTGGGCCCGCATCCCCCATTTCTACTACAATTTTTATGTTTACCAATATGCTACTGGAATCAGCGCCGCCTTAAGTCTAGCTGAAAACGTCCTAAAGGGAACTCCTCAAGCCCGAGAAAACTACTTCACCTTCCTCAAAGGAGGCTCGAGTCTCTTCCCAATTGATCTACTCAAAATTGCAGGGATCGACGTCACCGTACCGGCTCCGATCGAGGCAACTTTACGCAAATTCGACTCTCTTGTATCCGAGCTCGAATCCCTCTCAAACACAGGTTAAATAATTGAGTCACAGAGGACATAAACTCAACTGTCGGCTTTTTTCACGTTGCCACCATGCCAATCAGACTTCATTTTTTTTACAAAACACATAGCAAGAGAACACTGAAAGCACTGAGAGAGCTTTCTTTTCTCTGTGCTCTCTCAAGTTCTCTGTGGTTGATTGATTTGGGTTACACCCGATTGATTTACGTAAATTTTGAGGTGATAACTCATGTTTCTTTCAGTTAGCCTTGGCACTTTTTGTGCGTGATTGCTAATTTCACTTGTGGGAAAACCCTTCCCCTGGTATCCTTGCGATCTACCCAAAATTCAACTGCAGGAGTGTAGTCAAATGGCAGAACAAGCTGTACAGACCAAATTAAAACCCCTTGGAAATCGTGTTTTAGTCAAGCGTTTAGAAGCAGAGGATCAGGCAAAAGGAGGAATCATCCTTCCCGACTCTGCGAAGAAAAAGCAAGAGACCGCGAAAGTAGTCGCGATTGGCACAGGAAAAAAAGATAAGAAAGGAGATCTCCTCCCTTTTCCTGTCGCTTTAGGAGATAAAATTTTGATGGAGAAGTACTCAGGACAAGAAGTCTCCCTTGATGGAGAAGAGTACGTCATCTTGCGAGCTGACGACATCATTGCAATTGTAGAATAAATAACGTGAGGAACCAATGACTGCTAAAGACATTAAGTATAAAGAAGAAGCTCGGCAAAAAATCCTAAAAGGTGTGCAAACTCTTGCCGATGCAGTGAAGGTAACTTTGGGCCCAAAAGGGCGTAATGTCGTCCTTGACAAATCGTATGGAGCCCCTCATGTCACAAAAGACGGGGTGACTGTTGCCAAAGAGATCGAACTCGATGATAAGCACGAGAACATGGGTGCCCAAATGGTTAAAGAGGTCGCAAGTAAGACGGCCGATAAAGCAGGTGACGGAACAACTACCGCAACTGTCCTTGCTGAGGCAATCTACCGTGAAGGGTTACGCAATGTAACAGCTGGTGCAAATCCGATGGACCTCAAAAGAGGGATCGAAAAAGGGGTCAAAGCAGCTGTGGTAGAGCTGCAAAAAATCAGTCGCCCCGTAACCAACCAAAAAGAGATCACCCAAGTGGCTACAATCTCTGCGAATGGTGACCAAGAGATCGGAGAGATGATTGCCCAAGCGATGGATCGAGTAGGGAAAAATGGAACCATCACCGTTGAAGAGGCCAAAGGGTTTGAAACGACTCTCGATGTAGTGGAAGGGATGAACTTCGATAGAGGGTATCTCTCTGCCTACTTCATGACCGATGCAGAAACCCAAGAAGCGGTTCTTGAAGACGTGTTTGTCTTGATCTTCGAGAAGAAAATTTCAGCAATGAAAGACTTTCTCCCAATTTTGCAAGCAGCTGCCGAGTCAGCTAAGCCCCTTTTGATCATCGCAGAAGATGTTGAAGGGGAAGCTTTGGCAACTCTTGTTGTCAACCGCCTCCGAGCAGGACTAAAAGTATGCGCAGTAAAAGCTCCAGGCTTTGGTGACCGTAGAAAAGCGATGCTCGAAGATATCGCTATTTTAACTGGAGCCCAAGTCATCAGTGAAGAGCTTGGCATGAAGCTTGAAAACACCACTCTCGACATGCTCGGGAAAGTGAAGAAAGTTGTCGTCAAAAAAGAAGACACGACTCTTGTAGAAGGAGCTGGAAAAAAGGAGGCAATAGATGCCCGCTGTGACCAAATCCGAGCTCAGATCGAAGAGAGCACCTCTGATTACGACAAAGAGAAACTCCAAGAGCGCCTAGCAAAACTCGCTGGTGGAGTGGCTGTCATTCGTGTAGGGGCTGCTACAGAAATCGAGATGAAGGAGAAAAAAGATCGGGTAGATGATGCGCAGCATGCTACTGCAGCAGCAGTCGAAGAAGGGATTCTTCCTGGTGGTGGAACCGCTCTTATCCGAGCTATTCCAGCCCTCGAAGAGCTCTATAAGTCCCTTGCCAACTCTGATGAGCAAATCGGAGTGAAGATCATCATGCATGCTCTCCCAGCCCCTTTACGTCTCATTACTGAAAATGCAGGACAAGAGGGATCTGTTGTTGTGCAAAAGGTGAAAACTCTTTCGACTAATGAAGGGTACGACGCACAGCTCGAAGAGTATACCGATATGCTCACTAGTGGAATTCTCGATCCGATGAAGGTGACTCGTACGGCTCTTGAAAGCGCCGCTTCGATTGCCTCAATGCTTCTCACGACAGAAGTGATCATCGCCGAAATCCCAGAGGCGAAGCCAGCAGCTCCGATGCCAGGTGGCATGGACTACTAGAATCTCTTTTTCAAAAGCTCCCTCTCCAAGAGGGGGCTTTTTTGTCCCTGTGAATGTTGGACAAACATTCCTCTATCACCTATCATGGAAGCATGTTTCGGTTGGTTCGCTTTCTGCTTCTTCTCCTCCTCCTTGTACTTGCAGTACTCGGGACCTATTTTTGGATCAACCGAATCTCCAGTGTTGAAAAGTTCTTAAGCCAAAAACTCAATACTCCTGTAACTGTTGAAGAGGTCTCGCTCAGCTGGAACCGCCTCTCCCTGCAAGAGCTCAAAATCGCTAATCCTCGCCCCAAAAAGCTCCCCTATGCCTTCGAAACAAAGGAAATTGTCCTTGAGATGAGCCCATGGCAGCTGCTGCAATCCACCATGCACATCAAACGTGTGAAAGTGATCGATCCCCTGCTCTCCATAGAGCTCTACAACTCATCAGGGAGCCGCAATAACTGGGCAGATCTACTCAACGGAATCCCCGCCTCATCGGGTGATCGAGAATTTGTCATAGAAGAACTCGCCTTCCTCAACCTCTCCTTCCAAGCTGTCCGCTCGAATGGACAGGCCATCTCACTCCCAGTGATCCCTTATCTCGAATTTGAGAACATCGGTTCGAAAAATCCCCTATCTATCAATCAGCTAGGGCGCCTCCTTTTCCAGACTATTCTCAACTCCCTATCTAAAAAAGGACTGGACCACCTTCTAGAAAAGGTTCCCCCTCTCCCCCCCGCCTTCTCTGAAGGTGCTAGTTCCTCACTCCCCTTCGAAGATGAGTTGAAAGGTTTCCTACAAGAAGGTTATGACACCATGAAAAAGAAGACAAAAGAGGCCTCAGACTACCTCCAAGACCTCTTCTCCAAGGAACAGCCCAAGTCCCAATAGTAGAACTTGCGTAAAAATTCCCCATCTCCTATCATCCCCCATTTGAAGCTCCAAGCTTCTAATCCGGATTAGCTCAGCGGTAGAGCAGTGGACTGTTAATCCATTGGTCGCTGGTTCGAATCCAGCATCCGGAGTTCTTTTTTTACTCCATACATCCCTTTAAATCAGAGACTCTTGTACGTAACTTAACGACAGGAGTGATCATGTATTCTTATTCAACAAACCCAAAATTTCAGCATTTTTTCAGCAATCCACCTGAATTAATCAGCACACATTTAAAAACGACAAAAAAGCCCATTTTCCTATCAACTTTTGACTTCAATGCTGAAAAAATGCTGAAAATCTGCATTTTCTCGGAAATCTTCTCTTCTTCTCTCTCTATAAATTACAAAAAGAGCAACGGACTACAAATCCTATCCCCATTAATTCCCTCTTATCTATACTCGTTCTAATTAGGAAAATTTCATGAAGCAGAGCAGAAAAAAAGTCAGCAGATGTGTCTACGAATATCAAAAAAAAGATGGTACGTTTGCCTACTATGCAGAAGTCAGAAGAAAACGAGCCAAAACCCTGCGCAAAAAGTGCAAAACGCTTACGGAAGCCAAGAACTGGGTTAGATCCACGGAAAGCGCCATATTAGAAGGGCGCATCCCTCAAGAGACCAAAGCTCGCAAATATACCGTTGCCGATCTCATCGAGCAGTATAAGACGGTTCATTTGAGCAAGTATCCCGAAAGAATCAAAAGTCAAATCCACCATCTGAATTGGTGGGAAAAACATTATGGACAAAAGCTCTTACTCGATACCACCCCATCACTGCTTGCCCAAGCCAAAGATCTTCTCCTCAAAGAGCGTACTCTGAGAAAAACCTTGAGATCAGGTCCTACTGTGAATCGCTACTTTTCAACCCTCAGCAAAGCATTCTCATTGGCATCCAAAGAATGGGAGTGGATTTTGGATAACCCCTTCAAGAGAGTATCCAAATTGCCTGAGAGTAAAGGGCGCACTCGGTTTCTCAGTAAAGAAGAGCTTCAACGACTTCTCCAAACTTGCAAGGAACATAAAAATCCGAATCTTTATGGAATGGTCCTATTAGCCGCATCTCTTGGCATGCGATTTGGAGAAATTGCGAGCCTCAAATGGAAGAACATCGATTTTGACAATCGCCTTATCACTCTAGAGACGACAAAAAATGGAGACATCCGGGTCCTCCCCTCGCCTGACCAAGTATATGCCTACTTAAAAAGTAAAGACTACAGCGATCTTGAAGAACATGTCTTTCCTTCAAAAAATCCATCTAAGCGATACCCCTACTCCATGATTCGCAAAGCTTTTCAATCCGTTTTAAATCAGTTGGGTCTGAAAGATGTTGTGTTTCATTCATTGCGGCATACAGCAGCTTCTCACTTAGCTATGTCTGGGGCTTCACAGGGAGAGTTACAGGAAATTTTTGGATGGCGCTCCTCTATCATGACCAGGAGATATGCTCATTTCAATAAAGCTCACCTCGCAAAATTGCTTCAAAGAACGAATAACGATCTCATCGGCACCGAGGAAAAGGTTATCGATGAATCCTGACATTTTTCGCCTGAAAGAAATGATCCTGTTGTTTAGGAATGAGCTGATCAAATGGGTTCTGTGGGAAAAAGAATATGCTCTTATTCTTAGTGAACGTGATCCCATCAAGCCATGGGAAAAGGCTGAAGCTTACTCATGGATTTTTTTCGAAACAAAATACATGCCCCTTTGGAGTACTTCTGAGGAAACCAAGAGAAGGAATAGGCCTTCTTGCTATCCTGAAACTTTATTGAAAAAAGCAGAATATTATTATGCCAAGTGGGGCATGAAAACAATTGAGGTAAGTGGATGCCCAACAACAACCGAAAAGTTAAAAGAAATTTACAGGTATAAAAAATACGGAATTCCCAAGCCTCTACCTAACGAGTCTTTAATAACCTATATCGAGCGACTCAGAGAATCAGTCACAGAAGAGACCTATTCAAAGAAACTTTGGAGAGATTCTTTGGGCAGCTTTCTTGAATTTGTTAGAGCCAATATTCCTCCAGACTGTCATGGATATATTGATGTTATTTTCCCAGAGGATAGAGCGTTCTATAGTGATGAGATTATCAGATTAATCCGCAAAAATAAATATCCTGTAAATATTATTTTTGTAGCAGACATTTTAAAGAACTTAAGTGAAGAACTTTTATGGGGAGACCCAAGAACTCAACATGGCGCATCTGAAACCTTAGCTTTTGCTTGGCTCTGTTTAATAAGCGCAAGACTCCGACTACCAACCGAAATCGGATTGCTCTATGAGCTCAAACCATCCACCCTTATAACCAAAATCAGCCCTGAAAACTCTTTATTCGCAAAGAGATACTTCCTAGACGTTCCTACCTTGTGTGGTCATATTCCTATGGAAATATCAAAATGTCAATACGACTATTTTTCCATTCTTTCTGAAGTCAATCAAAGATCAGGAGTCAAAAATAGGTTCTTTAAAGCCTCTGAAAGGAGCTTAAGAGAGGTCTTTGGCAGAGCTGTAAATAAATTACAGTTGCCACCTGAGCACGGTGAGATCACCTTTCTTACGCTTACTAGCTGGCCAACTGAAGTCCTGCATCATCGCACCCAAATTGATAACGCAAGATATCGAGAAAAGGCAAAAAAAACCTAAAAAGATCGTTCCTCTCATCTCCACCTTCTATTGCGAGGTACATAAGCCACATTCTGAGACTATTGGATGCAATTAACGAAAACCTGAATAAGGAGCACCCAATATGAACGAATATCCCAACATACCCTCAACTCCACTGGCTCAACTTTCTAATAAGCAAGCGAAAGAGATCCATTTTATCAATGAAAGGGAGGAAATCCCACTAACCTTCAAAGATTTTACGAAAACCTACAGTTGGCCAAACATGGGTAGCCTTCGAAAAATGGCCTACGAGAGCCAATCCAATGGCTTGGCCACCGCTTTCGTAAAATTCAGAAAGCGCCGCCTAGTCTTGCCTCAAACACTTTTCAAATTACTAAAAGGGGAGGAAGCTAAAGGAAACCAACAACTTGCAAAACAGCTCTGAAAGGACTCATAGATGAGCTGGTCACACTCAACGAGACGAGGCTTAGGTTCACATATGGGCCACTATATGAGCCGACAAAAACAAGAGCCTGGCTGCAACCAGGCCCCACAACAACCCCGCCGAACAGGAGGATTGATGAGCCAGAGCATAACAGATGATACTATTTCGAATCTCTCGAAAAATGCCGAGAATAAATCAAAAGCTCGAGGAGATGAACTCAAGCGCTTATTTGATAGTTCATCAGTAAACAAGACTGAAACAACTTCCCTGTCAGAAGAAAAGAAAGCTAAATTAGAGGAAACGATCATAGAAGAACTCAACCGCACCCTCGCGATCGTTCACACTACGAGTACATACATCCTAATCGAGAAGAACGATGTAGACTTTGTCTTGGATTCCAAAGCGTCTCTTTTGGTCCTCTACGAAAATCAAGTAGTGCCCGAGCTAGGAGAAAGTTCAAAAAAACGAGTAACCAAGGCGCAGATATGGCTAAGAAGTCCTCGCCGGCGTACTTTTCAAAATATCGTTTTCAATCCCAGAGTTGTCGGCCACTACGACGGGAATTTCAATATTTGGCGGGGGTTCGCAGTTGAACCGATAAAAGGAGAGTGCTCGCTTTTCTGGGATCATGTCAGAGACAATATTTGCGGAGGAAAACAATCTCATTTGTACAACGACAATTATCTTTGCCGGTCAGCGACAACTAACATTGCCGGTCGACGACAATTATCTTTGCCGGTAACAGACCTGAGCATATAAATTATTTCCTTGATTCACAAGGAGAGTA
>JAAKFR010000119.1 GCA_011064985.1 Chlamydiota bacterium | reverse complement strand
TGCGCAAACTCATGGGATATAGCCATCAAAAACTCCGCCAACTGTTGCCAGACACCTGGCTTGCCAACAAGCAGAACCCCAAATAGCCCCTCTAGTCAACATGGGTTCTTTTGACGCTTACCCTAATTCTAGGAGAAATTTTTGAATATGTTCTAAAAGACCATTCTCCAGCTCCTTTTCATCAAATTTTTCTCTTAAAGCTAGAAAATCAAAACAGTACGGGTCTTTTAGCGTCTGGTGAGCCAAATCAGACTGTGGAGATGGAAGAGTAGCTTGAAAGTTGTTAACAGCCTTCCCTTGACGTTTATGCAAACCGCTATCTAACCAATGAAGAAGGACGTTTCGGCTCCAGCCATTTTCGATAGTTTTATTTGCATACCAAAGCCTTTCATCCACTGTCTCAAGCTTCTGAAGGAGAAGGATATTGTGCCCCCAAGGAATTTGGGCAACAACCTGTTGCCCAATTAGAAAATCGGGATATTCACGAGCAAAATGCACCATATATTTGAGGTTTCTATGAGAAAACCCCTTCATGTTTGGGAAAGCCGATTTCAGGTCTTGAGCGAGCTTTTCAATTGTTTTAGCACCCCATCCCTCGCTTTTCTGCTTTTGACAGACAGAAATGCCCACTTCCCAATAAAGGGTTATCAGCTCACGATTAACGGCAATAGCGGCTTTCACTTGGGATGAAAGGATGCGTTCCTTTATATCCTTAAGAAAGGTTTTGTATTCCCTTAGGACAACAGATTGAGATGGTTCGATGGTACTTTGTGTCATTTGAGCAGCCTTAAAGGGAGAAGTAGGTCAGAAGTTTGCCAACTTTTGTCGATTTTTTCCAGCCTATTTTCAAAAATCACGTTTCCTCTTACTCTTCAATAGAGCAGGAGAATCACATGCCTCGTTTTATTGGCTGGACAGATATAGATGGAGACAGGTAGAGCAAATCTGTAAGCTCAACATAACAATAGACGAGCTGAAGGATGAAATTTCTCGTTTGAATAAGACTCCAAAACGACCCAAGTTTAAACCAAATCAGATGGAAAAGGTTATCTATTTTCATTAACCAACTTATCTGTTACAAAGAAAATGGGCCTAAATTATGGGAGGTACGATGAATATTGCAGAGTGTTTTGATATTTGCTTGCAGTGTATGAACACTTGTGAAAGGTGCGCATTTGAATGTTGCGCCAAAATGCCTGATCATGTGGAGTGCCTAAAGGCTTGCCTTTCTTGCGCAGATGCCTGCAGTGCTTGCATCCGAGCCTGCTCGAGGGGAAGCAATATCTCTGGAGATTTTTTAACCCTTTGTGTCAAAGCATGCGAGGCTTGTGCGAAAGAGTGTGAAAAACACAAAGATGCTCTTTGTCAACAATGTGCTGACATCTGCCATCAATGTGCAGAAAAATGCAAGCAATGTTGTAAAGCATGTTGTGCTTGAGTTGACCTCAAAATAAGGGTTGCGCTTCCGCAGTGTAGGAAGCGTTTTTTCCGAGAAGTAACCCTGATTTGCCAATAGCATTGAGGAGGTGCATGTCAAGGCCAAGCGTTAGCTCGCCCGAAGGGTTGCCTTGACATGCTTAGCCGACGAGATGCTATAAAAATCAAGGGTTGGGGCGAAGGAAAAAGGCTGGAAAACATGAAAATTTGAACTGAGAGAAAAAAGATCTCAGAATTTACAGAAAAATTGTTGCTCAATCTAATTACTGGATGAAGGATCAAGAATATTCTCAATATAACGGTCAATGAGATCACCAAGTAGCGTCCTTCGCATCGTTGCAATATCGGTGATCTCACCTAATGACAGGGCATTGATCGTGTCATATTTCCACTTCTTGGCTGCTTTGAAAGTGGTGAAAGAGTGGGATTGATGTTGAAATCCCTTTTTGCGGATTTGGACACGGTAGGTTGTGCCTTTTTCACCCTAATCTTGTTGAGAGAAGGGTCTGAAAAGGATTTAAAGAATCGGAAGAGGAGGACACCGGACACTTGAGGAGCATCCTGCGGACGCTTCGAAAGGGAGGTGTCCGAGAGCGTCCGAAGGACACCGAGGCGTCCCGACGATGACATTTTTTCGGAGAAAAAACGGAAGAGGAGGGATTCGAACCCCCGGTACCTCTCGGTACTCCTGTTTTCAAGACAGGCGCATTCGGCCACTCTGCCACTCTTCCAGGTTAGAACTGTTGTAAAAAACGGGCATCATTTTCCAGGAAAAGACGAATATCGTCAATCCCATATCGCAACATTGCGAGTCTTTCTATCCCAAATCCCCATGCATACCCTAAATATTCTTCCGGATCGATTCCTCCCGACTTGAGAACTTCAGGGTGGATCATCCCTGCTCCGGCAACTTCTAGCCATCCGGTATGCTTGCAGATCGGACACCCTTTCGCTCCGCAAACAAAACAGCAGATATCGACTTCCATGCCCGGCTCGACAAAGGGAAAATAACTGGGGCGAGAACGGATCTTGAGCTCTTGGTTGGGAAAGAGCTTAGAGAAGAAACTCTTCAACGTATGGAGGAGGTCTGCTAGGGTCACCTCTCGGTCGATATAAAACCCTTCAATTTGATGGAAAAGGACATGGGAACGGGCAGATACATCCTCATTCCGGAAACACTTGCCCGGAGCGATCACCCGAATAGGAGGAGGACAAGCCTCCATCACACGGACCTGGGTATTGGAGGTGTGGGTCCTAAGGAGTGTTTCGGTGTTGAGATAGAAGGTATCGTGCATGTCCCTGGCGGGATGGTCTGGGGCGAAATTGAGGGCTTCAAAGTTGTAGTAGTCGCTCTCGATATCAGGTCCATATTGGACAGAGAACCCCATCCCAACCAGAATATCGATCGCCTCTTGGAGAAGGTCGAGGACCACGTGCCGATTCCCTCGGAACCTTCTTTTTCCAGGAAGGGAGATATCGACTTGCTCACTCGCAAGACGGGCTGCCAGCTCCTTTTGGGCAAACTGGGCAAGGGCAGCTTCGAGTTTCTCTTGGATCTTACCTTTGAGCTCGTTGACACGCTTCCCTACAAGGGGTTTTTGCTCTTTAGGGAGGTCTTTTAAGGAGTGCAATAGGGAGGTGACCTCCCCTTTTTTCCCTAGGAAACGTACTGTGAGCTCCTCCACCCCTTTGGCATCGCTACAGGACCCAAGCTCACTTTCAACCTTCTCTTGGAGAGTCCGGATCTTCTCTTCGATATCCATAGGGCACTAGTTTTAGCTAGCAAGAGCCTCTTTTGCAAGATTGGCTACTGTGGAAAAAGCGGCAGGATCGTGGATCGCCATTTCAGAAAGCATTTTTCGATTGAGCTCACACCTAGCTTTTTGGAGACCGTGAATGAGGCGGCTATAGGAAAGGCCATTGATTTTGGCTCCCACCCCAATCCGGGTAATCCAAAGACTCCGAAAGTCTCGCTTTTTCAATTTGCGGTGTTTTGTATTGAAAGAGAGGGCACTCATCACCGCATTGTGAGTTTGCCTCACGTGATTTTTTCGATCGCCCCAAAACCCTTTTGCTCGTTTCAAGAGGCGTTTACGTCGACGCCTAGAAGCTGGGGCATTTGTTACTCTAACCATACTCTTAAGACTCCTAATTCACGGGCTAAACGCCCATCATCTCTTTATAAAGTTTCAACTGCCCTTTATCTACTAGTTTAGGGCGTGCTAGATTCCGCTTTCGCAGTGACGATTTTTTGGTCAATTTATGCCGTCTGGCGGGGGAACGTCGCAACAATTTCCCCGAACCTGTCACTTTGAAGCGAGAAGCTACCGACTTATTTGTTTTCATTTTGGGCATCAGATGGCTCCTTTGGTTTCTTCTTTGCTTTTCCGCTTGTGGAAGGAGCGAGAACGGCAGTCATACTTCTCCCCATCATCTTGGGGAGGGACTCAACTTGTCCTACCTCTTCTAATCCTTCACACATCCGGCGGATCACTTCTTTTCCTCTATCGGGATAGGCCATTTCTCTTCCTCGGAACATGCAAGTCACTTTGACTTTATTCCCCTTCTCAAGGAACTGATAAGCTCTTTTCCGCTTGGTCTCAAAATCGTGTTCGTCGATGTTTGGCTTTACTTTGATTTCCTTCACCTTTACTTGGTGTTGGAATTTTTTACTCTCTTTTTCCCTCTTGGTTTGATCATACCGAAATTTCCCATAATCGATGATCTTACATACTGGGGGAGACGCACTTGGAGCAACTTCGACCAAATCTAATTTTGCCTCTTGAGCGGCTGCTAGAGCGTCTCTTGTATCGAGGATCCCCATTTGATCCCCATTGGGGCCAATCACACGTACTTTCGGAACGCGTATTTGACGGTTGATTCGAAAATTCAAGTTGTTTCCACTCCGTATTTAACCAAACAATGGGATATAGCTGACTCGAACAGCTGACCTCCACGATGTCAACGTGGCGCTCTAACCAACTGAGCTAATACCCCACAAATAAGCCCTTTACCATAACTCATCCCAGAGATTCTTCAAAGCAAAAAGAATGGGAGTGGGGAAAGTTAAGGACGACTTTTGGCTGCTTTTCGTCCCATTTGAACGACCGCTCGCTCCCTGTGTGAACTTATGCTATGTTCGCTCGCGATCGTCCAACTTGGGAACCTAATCTTTGAATTTCTCTTTCCGATTATCAGGAATCTTTCTCGATCTTCTTGTGCTTTTCAACTTGAAAATGGCCAAAGGCCATTACCTGCGTCGAAAATCCCAAGAATTTTCAAGA
>JAAKFR010000118.1 GCA_011064985.1 Chlamydiota bacterium | reverse complement strand
CAACTTTTGCTCCTTCCACCCACTCTTTGAGATTTTCGGAATTGCCTAGTTGCAGAAAAGGCTCCACTGCTTCATGCATCACTTCGATCTTCTTTTTGAATTCCTCCCAATCCCATCCCTCTAATTGACATCCGGGATAGAACTCTTCTGCTTTGCCTTTTTCTTCCTCTAATTTCGGGAAGAGCTGCTTAAAGACCCCGTAGGAATGGAGAACACGGAAGACAGGCTCTTGGAAAGTAAGACCGAAGGGGATCTCACCTGAAGAGGATGTGCCTCCCACCTGCTGACCCTTCTCTACAGCTGCCTTTTGCAATTGAAGATACCCCTCACCATTTGGCTTCTCCGCTAGAAGTTGTCCTTTTGCTCCTCTCACCAAAGAGGCTACCTCACCCCACCCACTTCTCGCAAAATCTGGCATCTGGGCAAATGCCTCTCCTGCCCTCTTTTGCATTTGGGAAGAGAGCTCTAGATTATATTCACGCGCTACTCTTTCAAACTCTTCAGGTTTTTTGGGATGTCGCTTCACGAGCTCCTCATTCATGAGTATATCGGAGCGGAGGTGGGGGTCTAGGGCAGGCAGATCCCACTCCCCATACGGAGAGTGGCTCGGAGTTGTAAATTCTCCATCTGATGTAGGATGTGCCTTGCTGGGACTACTACTATCTAGTTGCATCTCATAACCAAGATAAAGAGCATCCCTCTTCTGCTCTCTACTTGCTGCCATCCCTTTGAGGATCCTCGAGACAATTACTGCAATGAAGGTCGAAGGCAACACGATCCCCCAGGCTACCCAAGCAGGTGCATAGGCGATAGCAATGGGGAACCCGATTGAAATGATAGAGGTGGAAACAAGCAGAGCAGTAGCTACAAGAGAAAGCTTGCCGATTGCCTTGGCAGGCCCCTTTTCATAGGCTCGGATCTCCCTTCGGCACTCCCGGATCTGCTTCGAGATGGGCCAAACGGCCCGGTCCCAGAAAGTCCCTTCTCCCTCCTGCCACCAAAGATCATGCCTAGGACCTGTAGAAATTACTGTACTCATAATCCCCCGATTCTTTTAGCTCTGCCATTATAGCAGAAAAGAATACTTAACTAAAACTTAAAAAATTAAGAATATGTAAAATTAAAAGTGAGTTGTCTGTTTCTATCAACGCAGAATCGGGGAGGAAAGGATGGATTTCCATAAATGTTTCCTTTGTGTTAGATTTTTACAAAAAACCTATATTGGAGGTATTTATGGGAAGAAAACTTTTATTTGGAACCCTATTGGGAACCGTAGTTGTCTTTATCTGGATGATGATTTCTTGGATGGTTCTCCCTTGGCACTGTGCCACGCTCAACAGCTTTGAAAACGAGGGGGCAGTGGCCGATGTGATCAATGAACAGGTGAGTGATGACGGAGTATATGTACTTCCGAACATGTGTAAGAATAAAGACGATGCAGAAGCGATGAAAAAAGGGCCTTTTGTATTTGCAGTAGTCAAAAAATACGGTGTAGACCCTCATGATGCGGCCCCCTTTGTCCTCTCTTTTCTCACACAAGCGATCGGTGCTTTCTTGATTTCTTACCTTCTTTTGCTTACAAAGTTGGATATGGGATATATAGGACGTGTTTTATTCGTAACACTTGTAGCGTTGACAGTAGGAGTTTTGGCTCACCTTCCTGAGTGGATCTGGTGGGGATTCTCTTTCAGTTTTGTTGGCGTGATGATCGCTGATCTTTTGATCGGTTGGTTCCTAGCTGGACTTGCGATGGCCGCTTTTGTAAAACCCTAAAGAACGTATAAATAAACTTTAGAATTTAAGAGGTCTCCTAAGGGGACCTCTTTTTTTGCCTTCCATCCGGGAATGGAGAAAGCATAAGAGAGGACAAAAAGGCCCGGCTTCCCCTCTTCTTCGAGCTTTTTTTTGAGTCTTCGCATGGCAGCTGGGTAGAGATAGCAGACAATTCCATCGGCCTCTTTTAAAGAGATTTGAAAAAAATCCTTTCTCGTTATATGGAGATTGGGGTAGCCTAATCCTTTTTGCAGAAGGGTTGATACAAGCCAAGGGACAAAAGAGCCTTCATAGGCGTAAAGGGAGAGGTTCGGAAAACGGCGCGCAAGAGGGAAAATCAGATGTCCCCAGCCAGAGCCAAGCTCATACACTTTTCCTTCACTGATCGGGAGAAGAGCGGTGATTTTTTCACGAGCTTTTCTTGGGGAGGGCATAGGAGAAATCCCGTAGTGGAGAGAATACCCTACGATCGATATACTAAGAGCAACAAGAAAAAGAAAAACTGAAGCAAAGAGAATCATATGTGGATTTTATTAGCCATTCTGATCAACACGATAGCAGTATTAGTAACTGGATACATCCTACCTGGAATTCAGATAGAGAGTTTCTGGACAGCCCTTGTCGTTGCCATTGTCTTTGGTATCGTCAATGCGATCTTACGTCCCATTATCTTCATCCTAACCCTTCCGATCAATATTTTGACCCTCGGGCTTTTCTCTTTTGTCATTATGGGACTGTTGGTCTATTTGGTCAGCGCAATTGTGCCGGGATTCACCGTGAATAATTTCTGGTGGGCGATCGCCTTTGCCCTTGTGGTCGCTCTTGTGAACTGGTCCCTCTGGTCCCTTGCCCCCGTGGAGCGACTATGATCAACCCTTCGGTTCTCGATCGTCTGCAGGAGCAATTTCCCGATAGCTCGAAACGTACTTTGCAAAATTGGATCAAAAGGGAGCGAGTCTATCTCGATGGGATCGTCGTAGAAAAGCCCCACCAGCTCGTTCTCCCCGACCAAGAGGTGACCCTTGGGAAAAAAGAGAAAACCAAAAGAGTCAATGGAGTTCCCATTCTCTATGAAGATCGGTGGATGATCATTGTGAACAAGCCAGCAGGTCTTTTGAGCGTTCCAGCGGAAAACAGTGATATGAACCTTTTGCATGTTCTTCGAGAAGGGTACCGCTCGACTACTATCTTCCCCGTACACCGACTCGACCGCGAGTCTTCTGGCGTCCTCCTCCTTGCAAGAGGGAGAAGATCGGAAGAGACCTTTGATGAGATGTTTGCCGCCCGCGCCCTTACCCGGATCTATTTTGCCATTGTGGAGGGGCGCCTTCCACAAGATAAAGGGACATGGGAGAGTTTTCTCCGAGAGAAAGAGAACTACGACATGGAGCTCACAACAGAGGGGCTTGGAAAAAAAGCGATCACCCATTTCGAGGTCATCAAACGCTCAGCCAAGTTCTCCTACCTCCGCCTCCAACTCGAAACGGGGAGAAAACACCAGATCCGACTCCACTGCGCTTCAGCTGGCTACCCAATTGCTGGCGACTCCCGCTACGGAGCCTTTACCGACCCGATCAAACGACTCTGCCTCCACGCCTACTCCCTAAGCTTCATCCACCCTTTCACCCAAAAACCTCTCAAACTCATCGCCGAGGTCCCCTCCCCCTTCCAAAAACTCGGCATCCCTCCCCTTTAAGCTTCAAAGTATCTAGAGATTGGTGTACGCAAAAACTCCTCAAGAGGAGTGCCGAGATCTCCCACCAGGATGGCTCGCATGGGAGAGAATTTTTTGCAAAATGTATCCATTCCCGATTTTGCTAAAGTCTCTTTTCTAGGTTTGACTTCAATAGCAACCAGCTTCTCTCCCTTCTTGACCACAAAATCGACTTGCCTCTTCCCCTCTCTCCAGTAAAAGACCTCAAAAGATGTACCCCTGCATTCATTTAGGAGATAAGCACCAACTGCTGATTCGACTAGCCTGCCCCAAAAAGAGCGGTCTTGTTGCGCTTCATAGAAGCTCTTATTTGACTGTGCACTCATAAGAGCGGTATTGAAAACCATGAGCTTGGGACTTGAGCCTTTTTGACGAACCTTTTGGATGGCAAACTTGGGAATTCCATGTAGAAGACCTGCATGAGAGAGAAGATCTAGGTAGTGAGCTAAGGTGGTGCTATTTCCAGCCTCATGAAGTTGCCCGAGCATTTTATTGTATGAAAGGATCTGACCCGAGTAGACGCAGCCTAGTTGAAAAAGCCTTCTGAGTAACACAGGTTTGTTTACTTGAGTAAGCAGCAAGAGGTCTCTAGATAGGGTGGTTTCAATGAGTGAATCGTGGATATAACGTATCCACCGCTCTTGGTCTTTCTCATCTACTAATGGGACGGCTCCAGGATATCCACCAAAATAGAGAAAGCGATTACAAGGCCAACCAAATAGTTCATGCATTTCAGAAAATGACCAGTGAGAAATGGGAATTAGCTCAAAACGGCCAGCTAAGCTCTCACCTAATCCCTTTTGCATTAGCCAGGGGGATGACCCCAGAATCATCACACGAAGATCTCTCTTTTTTCTGGTATCTTCGTCCCAAAGCGATTTTACTACCTCTGACCAGTTGGGAATTTTCTGTACTTCATCGATCAGAAGCAAGGCTCCCTTTTTAGGGGTGACTTTTCCCCGTGCTCGCTCCCACTCCGTTACAATCCAGCTCAAATCTTGCAAAGTGGCCAGATCAGCAGAGATGTAATGGATCGGAAAGGCTACTTCTTCTGCAAGTTGCAGGACAAGAGTCGTTTTGCCCACCTGTCTTGGCCCAAGAAGGACTTGGATAAACCGTCGCGGCTCTCTCATCCTCTTCTGCAGTGTTTTGTATATGGGTCGTTTTTTCATTTGCTCACTCTATTGAGTAAAATCGAGCACAACGATTGGGAGGCAATTCTTCTCACCTAGTTACCAGTTAACAACAAGAGGAGGGAGTATTTTTTTCTTTGAAACTTTTCTTTCAAGAGAGTAGTCTGATTGCAAGATTTATGGAATTGTTACGACA
>JAAKFR010000117.1 GCA_011064985.1 Chlamydiota bacterium | reverse complement strand
AATCTTTGTAGACAAGCCAACTTCCTAGTGCTAGTGCCCCTATGCTTAAGAAGAGAATCTCTTTATGACTCGCAAAAACCTTTATAATTTTACAATCGCCACTATGCATATTTCTATCTGTAGTAAAACGGGGTGTAAAGATCGGAAAAGAGCATATTTTATTTATCATAATAATAATTAAATAGTTAGTGCGGACAATCATTATATATTATTTTTTTAATAAAGTCAAGTTCTGAATCTGTAATATAGTAAATGTTCACCTCCCTTAGTCAGGAGGTGAAAAAATCGTAAGTCCTTAAAAAGTCATGGTAGAAAAGAAGGGTACACCCGGCTCTCATCATATCCTGGGAGCAGTGGATTTGGATTTTGCCATGACTTTTTAAGGACGTACGAGCCAACAGATGAACATTTACGTAATATAAACACATTTAAAAAGAAATTATCAAAAGAATGGTGGTATAAAAATAGTCAAATATGCTAGAATGTATGCTTGATACTAAACAGTGGGTTCGTATGTCAGTTGATTCTCCTCATACGCTTGTAAATGGGATAGCGCGACGCTCTTGGGCTAGTGAGCTAGTTCCGGAGAACGTAAAAAAAATTGCCGGTTCAACGACAATTAAAAGTGATCAGGAATACAAGAAGCTCAAATCCAAGCTTATTGATCATCTAAGATCAGTCACACTCCAAGCATGCTCAACGGATGAAGAACTGAAAAAGAAAGTAACACAAGGAAGTCGATTCTCTGTTGAAGACGCTGTAAATACTTTTGTTACGAAGAATCTATCTCAAATAGATCTCGCATTGCAATCTTCTGGCTACTCTCCGTCTAGTGAAGAAGTGGTAGAACAAAAATCTTGGTGTGTACTCTCATAGTATTGATGTTTAGCAATTGATCTGGTCATTTGCTAAAAAAGGGGATTTCTCTCTTGACGAATTTGGGGAGAAGGGATACAATCTCGCTTTTCTACATTATCAACATTTCAGTTAGGAGAATCTCGAGATGAGTAAGATTAAGCCTCTAAACAACCGTGTTTTAGTAAAACGATTCAAAGCGCAAGCTACGAAGGGGGGAATCCTCCTTCCCGAAACGGCGCAAGAGAAGCCGAAAGAGGGAGAAGTGATCGCAGCGGGCCCAGGACTCCGTGATGAGGATGGAGTAGTACACCCTTTGACGGTTAAGGTTGGGGACAAAGTCCTTTTCTCTTCCTACGCAGGGACAGAGATCAAAGATGAGGAGGAAGAGTTCCTCATCCTATCGGAAGAAGATATTTTAGGCGTGCTCGCATAAGGGAGAAAAAAAAATTATGTCAAAGATGTTTCAATTTAAACAAGATGCACTAAAAGCAATCCACCAAGGAGTCTCCCAGCTTGCAAAAGCCGTTCGTGTGACTCTTGGACCAAAAGGGCGTAATGTCGTCATCAAGAAGAGTTACGGTGCTCCCCTCTCCACAAAGGACGGAGTGACCGTTGCGAAAGAAGTTTTCTTGAAGGATAAGTTCGAGAACATGGGAGCCCAGCTCGTAAAAGAGGTCGCTTCCAAAACGTCCGATGTTGCAGGAGATGGGACTACCACAGCGATTGTCTTGGCCGAGGCAATTTATACTGCCGGAATGAAAAACGTCACTGCTGGTGTCAACCCGATGAACTTGAAGCGTGGGATTGATAAAGGGGTTGAGGCGATGACAAGCGAGCTCACAAAGCTTGCCAAAGCGATCGAAACACCTGAAGAAGTGAAGCAGATTGCGACAATCTCAGCGAATAACGATCCTGATATTGGAGGGATCATTGCGGAGGCGATGCAAAAGGTGGGGAAAGATGGAATCATCACCGTCGACGAAGCAAAAGGGATTGAAACCTCCCTTGATGTCGTCGAAGGGATGCAATTCGATAAAGGGTTTCTCTCTCCTTACTTCATCACCAATCCTGAATCGATGAGTGTAGAGCTCGAGTCTGCCTCTGTCCTTCTTGTCGATAAGAAGATCTCTTCAGCAAAAGAACTTGTGCCGGTTCTGGAGAAGTTGATGGAAAAGGAACCCCGTCCACTTCTGATTATTGCAGAAGATCTCGATAGCGAAGCGCTTGCCACACTTGTCGTCAACAAGCTCAAAGGGGGGCTTCCCGTCTGCGCTGTCAAAGCTCCTGGATTTGGAGATAGACGGAAAGAGATGCTCGAAGATATCGCCTGCTTGACAGGGGCGACTGTTGTCTCTGAAGAGATTGGTTTGAATCTTGAAGAAGTTGGTTTGGAAGTGCTCGGGATGACAAAGCAAGCCAAAATCACCAAAGAGGAGACAACTCTTATCGACGGAGCCGGAGATGTCGACCGTGTAAAAGTGCGAGAAGGGCAGATCCGTGCTGAGATTGCTCGTACCACCTCTAGCTACGACAAGGAGAAGCTCGAAGAGAGACTCGCCAAGCTCGTGGGTGGTGTTGCTGTCATCAAGGTGGGAGCTGCTACTGAAACGGAGATGAAGGAGAAAAAAGCCCGCGTTGAGGATGCTCTTCACGCAACCCGTGCAGCTGTTCTCGAAGGGATTGTCCCAGGGGGGGGAGTTGCCCTCTTGCGTGCTCTAAAAGCTCTCGACTCTCTGAAGCTAGAAGGGGAAGAGGCTGTAGCAGTCCAGATCTTGCGTCATGCCGCCTTTGCTCCTGCCATTTGGATTGCGAACAACTGTGGAAAGCAAGGGAATCTCATTGCTGAGAAGATCTACGAGCACAAAGACCAAAACTGGGGCTACAACGGCCTTGTCGATGAGTTCATGGATCTTGTGCAGGGTGGGGTCATCGACCCCGTGCTTGTGACCAAAAGCGCTCTTCGCAACGCCTCATCGGTTGCTGGCCTTCTCCTCACTACAGCTGCCATGATCACCGACAGGCCGAAGCCAAAAGAAGCTGCAATGCCCGGTGATATGGGAATGGGAGGCATGGGTATGGGTGGAATGGGAGGTATGGGTGGAATGGGTATGGGCGGTATGGGCATGATGTAGCCCTCTCCCCCTTCTCCTACCATCTGGCGGCCCCTCAGTCTGAAGGGCCGGCCCCTAAAAAAGGATCTTTTTATGCCGACATACGACTACTCTTGCCAAGCTTGTGGCCACGAGTTAGAAGCTTCCCAAAAAATCACTGCATCTCCACTAACTACCTGCCCATCTTGTGGGAAAGAGGAACTTCAGCGAGGAGTTGGTGGTGGGAGTGCCACCTTTCGCTTCATCGGCAGCGGCTTTTATTTGAACGACTACAAAGAGGGGGGAGAGGAATCCTCTTCATCGTGTGCTTGCGGCAAAAATGCCTGCTCCGATACGTAAGACACAGAGGGAGAAGATCTTGGCCTACTCAGAAAAGTCTTTTCTGATTTAGGGCAACAACACCCAGACTTCTTCTCTTTTTCAGGCCAATGAGTCCAGCTGTTGTTGAGATTATAGACTAACTCCACATCTCTGGAAGAATATGTAAAGTAGAGTAGGCAACATCCTGCAATAAGTGGGATGATTATGGTGACAAAGGAGACAATACGCAAAACTGTCTTCCACATGGCCTCTTTATTTTTCCTAAGTACAAAGTACTTTTCGCGTAGAATTTGCGCATATTTCTCGTGGTTTACATTTTTTACGTTGATTCCAATCACATGAGGTGTGTTTTCGTTATCGATACCTTTAATTGCTATAACTTGGTTATTTGCATATTTTTTTATAAGATCAGGTGGAACATTTATAAGTGTTACACAAATCCTACTAAATTTATTAGAATTCTTTGCGGATGTTATGATGTCGTCGGAATAGACGCCGTCTATACTAGAACATGCAATAAACGCACGACCTTCATAGGCCCCACAATAAACGTGAGTTGCATAGACATATTCTATTTCTTCTAATTGTTCAATAGAAAAGGTGCTTTCATTTTTATCGCAGGGTAGTATGTTTACGGTGGAAGAGGGGGTTGCCGTCTTTAGGTGATTTTTTACCCTTTCGGCACATGTCTCGATGAGTTCAGTATCACATTCGCCTTGACCTAATGGATATAGAATAGAAACTGAGCTCATGATTTATCCCTTTTTTTACAGAGGGCTGCAGCAACACCCAGATTTCTCTTCCTTTTTAGGCCAATAAATCCAGTTGTCGTCGTGGTTGTATGTGACTTCCGCATCAATTGGCGTGCAATGGAAATAGAGAATTAGGCCTCCTACAATAAGAGGGATCAGCAGGGTAATCCAAGAGACTATGCGCAAAACTGTCTTCCACATCGCCTCTCCCTCATTTCTCCCAAAAGTAAAATACTTCTTCAGTAAAGCTGCATGATCTTTGTGGTAAAGATTTTTAAAATCTATCGCAATGGCATGTACCTTATGATTGGCTAAATCTTTTTCATATATACTGTTAAAATTACGGTTAGAAGGGTAATTTGGGTAGACAACGCAAATTTTCTGAGCGTTCTCTTGATCTGAGGAGGAGGCTATCAAGGCATCAAACTCTGGAAACTTTCCTTCAGGTCCAAAGGTCTTACTCGCATCTTGAGCGTTATGATTGACTACGTAAATGTAGTCGAAGCGATCTGCCGCTACGTTATTTGCCTCTACCGTTGTACCATACCGTGTCGCTGTGATTGTGCAGAAGGGATCTCGTTTTTTTAGGTAGTCCCCTATACCTTGAGCATAAAGCTTATTCTGGTAGGCTATGCAAATGGAACTCATATTTTCTCCTTAACTCTTTTAGGTGCATTAATTTTATACTATTTTATTGGTTAATGTCTAGGGAAATATCTCTGGTGGGTCTGTCAGTAGGTGGTTTTCCAGAAGGCGGGGACAAAGGCGATGAGGAGGGCGAAGAACTCGAGGCGGCCGGCAATCATGAGGAATAGGTGATTTTTTACCCTTTCGGTACATGTCTCGATGAGTTCAGTATCACATGGGTGTAACCCAAATCGGTTAAAAGCCCAAGTGCCCATCCTCAGGCACAAAGTAGGTGGTGTTCTTACTCATCCCGCAGAGGACAATTGAATACGCAAACTTTTTACTAACAAGACACAAAGCTTCA
>JAAKFR010000116.1 GCA_011064985.1 Chlamydiota bacterium | reverse complement strand
TCTTTTATGCCGACCCCTACACCAACACCAACTTCCACGAGTAATTCTATGACAACTTCTTCTTCTAACAGCGTGAGTCTCAGCACATCCTCTGGAATGCCGACCAGTTTCATTGGGTCTAGCTCTGTACCGAGCTTTTCCGCCGGAACAACTCCTTTGACTCGCAAGCAGACGACTTCAACAGCTCAATCTAGTTCTCCTAGAACGAGCTCTAATCTACAGGTCACTTCTCCAAGTATGAGCATTACAAGCCCAATTCCTACGCCAACTGAAGAGGGAACTCCTCGCATCAGTGAAGCAGGTAAAGCTTCTGTCCCTCTAAAGGCATTGGCTGGGTACCTCGCTCTTCAAACACGTGTCTAAAATCAAAAATCCCGGAACCTGGATCCAGGTTCCGGGATCATCCAAAACTCGCGTGAATTAGGGCTCAGTTTACCCCAAATTCGTGTCCAAGGAAACTAGGTGCAGTATAAAATTCATCTGAGACGAGCTTGAACATAGATCCTCCTTGGGTTTGAAAAATCCAAAGAGTGCTCTATTACCGAAAACTCAAAAAGATGGGTTCCTTTGACGCTTACACAAGCAAACCACCTACGACTGCGCCCTCGGCAACCTCTCCGACCACAAACTCAAGTAAGCCCCAATCTGGGGCTTACTTGAAGGTTTCGTTTTATACACGCGCGCCCAAGAAAAGGAGTCCCGTCATACCCACCATAAAAGTAGAAACTTCCCCACCATAAAAGTAGAAACTTCATCTCCCGCAGAGACACGTGTCTCGCCTGGATCTGCAGATTCCGAGATGGTCGAAGAGGGACTAGTTGTTTCCTCCGTTTTTTCAGTAAATACCTCACTCGATGAAGATACTCCAGAAGTTGGCGTTGGGGTTGGCGTGGGAGATGGTGCTAAAACCGGCGTCGGTGTCGGGCTCGGGGGCGGCGTGGGGGTTGGGACCTGCAATCCAATCTGAGTCCCATTGGCATCAAATCTCTGCCCAAAGATACCTGTGGAATCTCCATCCTGTCCATCACTCATCCAAGCAACGACAAAGCCTCCGTTGCTGAGAGAAGCAACTGATGGATTGTATTGGACGCTTGTTGTATAGGTGTTGATTTGGAATTCTGTACCACTTGCTCCTCCTGTAGCGTCAAACCTTTGCCCAAATCTGAATATGTGAGAAAATCCATCCTTTGTCCATTAGGTAGCGAACTTTTTTCCCAGAAAACTCCACCCAAGCTCCCCCTGTCTCTCGAGAAAGAGCTTTGCGTAAACTGGCGCGAGTCTCATACCTCTCAAATCCACTCTCAGTCAGTTGGAGAAAGTAAGACCGCGTCTCTTCCTCAATCTTGATCACATCAAAAAGAGAAGAGCTCTTCAGGTAGTCATAGACCTTCTCTTCCATTCCAAATCGTTTCCCCTGGCAGAACAAATAGTTTGATCCTGTTTCGCAAGCTCAGTAGTTGTATATGTGTAAATCGTCATCACATTCTCCTTATCGTGAAGTTTTCATAAATCTTGGCATCAAAGTCTATCAAATCAGTCGCTATCCACCAACTTTTTTTTGTCAGCACCATCTCCAAACTGCGCTAGCTCAGTATATTTTTTGTTGTTCTTTTGTTTTTGTAAAAAGAGAAACGTACCTCCTCCAACACACGTACACACTACTCCTCCTAATGCACCCAGAGTAACCCAGAGCCAGGTAAGATCTGGTTCTTGTTCTGAAGAATTTGGTGATTTTAAGTTAGAACTTGCTCCAGGACGCAGCATGGATGAAATGGTAGAAGAATAGGTAGGAGTTGTAATAAGCGCAGAAACCGGTGTTGGTGATGGAGTCAAGCTGGGAGTTGGCACAGGAGTCGGAGACGGGGTGGGGGTAGGCGTCGGAGAAGGGGTGTGGGTTGGAGTTGGAGTTGGGGTTGGAGACTGTACAAGGATCGCTGTCCCATTTGCATCATAAATTAGCCAAAAAATAGAAGTACTTTGCCATACAACAACAAAGCCCCCATCATCAAGTGAAGCAATAGATTGATACCCCTGAAAGCTCTGGGTAAGAGTGTTAATTTGGAATTCTGTACCAGTAGCAGAGCCACCCATACCATACCTTTGCCCAAAAACACCATAGGAATCACCATCTTGATTTTCACTTTGCCATGTTACGACAAAACCTTCATCAGCTAGAGCGGCAACAGCTGGTCGATTTTGATTAAAATCAGTGTAAGTGTTGACTTGAAATTCTGGGCCAGTTTTCTTACCTGAAGAATCATACCTTTGACCAAAAACTCCTAATAAGTATCCATCTTGTTCAAGGCTATCCCATGTTACAACAAAACCTCCTGATTTAAAAGATGCTACGGATGGTTCCTCTTGGGTATCCTGGGTATAAGAATTTATAAGAAATTCTCCTTCAACCTCGTTTCCAAATATGTCGTATCTTTGTCCCGAGATACCATATGAATCTCTGTCAAGAGTTCCTGCCTGCGTACTCCAAACAACAATAAAGCCCCCATCACTAAGAGATGCTACTGACGAAAACCATTGCCTGCTCTCTGTGTAGGTATTGACCTGAAATTCTGTCCCAATGACTACCCCACTATCATCATATCTTTTCCCGAATATGCCTAGGAAGCTTTCATCTTGCCAGTCACTCTCCCAAACCACGACAAAACCTCCATCATTAAGAGATGCTACAGATGGATTTTTCTGAGCATCTGTTGTGTAAGAGTTGATTCGAAATTCCCCTCCGTCAAAAGCGCCATCTACACCAAACCTCTGTCCAAAAATACCCCAGTCACTTCCATCTTGATAGTCACTTTGCCACACAACGACAAAACCACCATTATTGAGAGAAGCAATGGAAGGATAAAGCTGGTCCCTGGTTGTGTAGGTGTTGACAAAAAATTCATCTCCAATGGCCCCATTCTCAGGACCGTATCTCTTAGCCATGATTCCGTAAGAGTTTCCTGCGTTTGTTATAGGTGTTTCATCACCCGTAGAACACCAAGCTACAATAAATCCACCATCACGCAAGAAGGCCACGAAGGGACTTTTCTGGTCTTTGTAAGTATTGGTATTGACTTGGAATTCTGTCCCGATTGTCTGAGCGTCTACCTTGCTCATCATGGTAAGGGCAAACCCTAAGGCTGGGTATTTGTAGAGGGCAAGACCTGTAGCGACTTGTTTTTCTCCCAAGAGCTTCCCTAATTCTGCTCCTGCTGGTGCTAAAGCCAAGATTCCTAAGATAATCCCTGTTGCCTTGGCAACCTGAGGCCCTAGTTTGCTGAGGTACTCTTCCTTGCTTACCTTCTGAATATGTGAGAAAATCCATCCTTTGTCCATTAGGTAGCGAACTTTTTTCCCAGACAACTCCACCCAAGCGCCCCCAGTTTCCCGAGAAAGCGCTTTGCGTAAGTTCCCCTGGGTCGCATACTCCTCAAAACCAGTCTCAGTACGACGGAGAAAGTAGGATCGTGCCTCTTCTTCTATCTTGATCACATCAAAAAGAGAAGAGCTCCTCAGGTAGTCATAGACCTTCTCTTCCATTCCAAATCGTTTCCCCTGGCAGACAAATGCCTGGTCTTGTTTCGCAAGCTCAGTAGTTGTACATGTGTAAATCGCCATCACTCTCTCCTTACCGTAAAGTTTTCGTAAATCTTGCACTGATACTACTCTTTTGCAAAAAATCATGCAACAAAATCTCAATCACCCTGAAGTCCCACCGACACTTCTGTCATACCGCTGCCCATAGATGCCTTCACTATCTCCATCTTGACCATTACTTTGCCAAGTGACAACAAAACCTCCATCCGAAAGCGCTGTGATGCTGGGACTGTTTTGGGCAGACGTGGTGTAGGTGTTGACTTGGAACTCGCTTCCTACAAGAGTTCCATTCTGCCCATAACGCTGCCCGAAAATGCCATAGGAATCCCCATCTTGGCCGTCACTTTCCCAAACAACGACAAAGCCTCCATCCGAAAGCGCTGTAGTGCTAGGATCCCGTTGGTCTGACGTGGTGTAGGTGTTGGCTTGGAATTCTGTACCCATAGCTTGGGCATCGACCTTGCTTATCATGGACAGAGCAAGCCCTAAAGCTGGGTATTTGTATGTGGCGAGACCAATTACTAGGTCCTCCTTTCCTACAACCCTCCCCACTTCCGATATAAGAGACCCTAAGGCGAACATCCCTAGGACTATGCCGGCTATTTTAGCGTCTTGGGGTTCTAGTCTGCTCAAGAACTTCTCCTTGTTCACCTTCTGAATTGAGGAGAAGATCCATCCCTTGTCGAGGAAGTATCGGACTTTTTTACCAGAAAGCTCCACCCAAGCTCCTCCTGCCTCCCGAGAAAGCGCTTTTCTTACACTTCCACGGGTCTCGTATCTCTCAAACCCGTTCTCACTTCGGTGGAGGAAATACGACTTTGTCTCTTCCACTACTTTGATCATATCAAAATGGCAAGAGCTCTTCAGGTACTCATGCACCTTCTCTTGCGAGGCAAATTGTTTTCCTTGGCAAACGAAGGCTCCATTTCGTGTTTCCAGCTCAATTGTCGTGTGGGTACAAATCATCATCGGTCTGACTATCCCCTCAAAGAGAAAAAGTCCAAGGAAAATGAGTACTAGTTTTTGAGAGTGAGGGAGAGCTTAGTAATGGGGGTGTTGCCGGGGAGTTTGAGGTAGGCGTGGTTGTTTTCAAGGGATTGGATTTGGGTGGGAGAGATGAGGGGGGCTTTCTTCGACTGGAGGGAGAGGTTGACGCCGTCTCAGACTTGGTGGGCACCGTAGGAGATCCCCTCTTGGTACTCTTTGATTTCAGTTTCGCCAAGGGAGCGGGAGATCTTTTGAGCGGTTTCGGGGTCGTGCTCGGCAAAGATGAGCCGGGTGGCGCAAGCTTCCTAGGATCGTTTGGGAGGGGGCTCTGCCATAGATCTCCTCGAGTTGGGCGGAGCTTTGGAGGGCTAGGAGGGCGCAGGCTCCGTATTTTCGTCCTTCGGTGATGAGGGAGTCAAGAGCTTGGAGTTTCTGGAAGATGGGGAGCTCATCGATGACAAACCATATTCGTCTTTGGAGGTCTGGGGTAAGGTTGAGGAGGCTTCTTGTAGCGGTAGAAAACCAGGAGGAAAGGAGTGGGTTGAGGGTGGCTCTTTCGGAGGGTTTGGTGTAGAGGAAAAGCCAGCCAGGGGTTTTGTCTTGGATCCAGGTTTTGATGGAGAAGGGTGCGGTGGTGTCTGGGAGGTGTTTCGGAAGCGAGTCCCAAGTCAATACCTACTCTACGTCTTCCCAATCGAATCCAGGAGTAACAGCCCTTTCGGGTGGAGGATTTGTCGTCGTTTGGGAAAGCGATGGTCAAGATGGTGACCAGAAA
>JAAKFR010000115.1 GCA_011064985.1 Chlamydiota bacterium | reverse complement strand
GTTGATGTCGTTGATGTCGTTGATGTCGCTGCTGCTGCTGTTGCTGTTTGAGGATGTCGAGATACTATTGTTGCGGTGTTTGCATGAGTAGATGATGTAGGAGATGAGCCCGAGGGTGAGGACGCCTGCTCCTGCAGCTGTGCCGATGCCTACATAGGTAGCTCCTAGCTGCGCATGCTGGGCAAAAGCGCCGATGTGGAGGAAAGCTGTGACAGCTACGGCAGCGAGAGCGAGGGTTGTTAGGGTGGCGACCACTTTGGCTCCTAGCTCAATTTTTGGATGGTCTTGTGCAAAATTTCCTGCACCAGTTGGAGAACAAGGCATAACAAACCTACTTTTAATGGTTAATGAAAGGGATATTGTATTTTAAAATAGATTATTTTTGCAAGGAAAAAAATACTTTGTGAACACAATTGTGTCGACTGTCTTAACAAGGCATTCATAATAGAGGATATTTGCGGTGGCGTTGGTTAGACGCCGGCAGGCTCGGGGGTGGAGAAGTATTCCTCTAGACCCTCTGAGGTGGCTTTCATCGACTTCTCCCCTTGCTTCCAGTTGGCGGGGCAAACCTCTCCGTTCTCCTCGAAGAAGGTGAGGGCATCGATCATGCGGAGAGCCTCATCGACAGAGCGGCCGAGGGGGAGGTCGTTGACGATCTGGTGGCGGACAATTCCATCCCTGTCGATCAAGAAAAGGCCTCTGTAGGCAATCCCTTCGTCCTCTTTCAAGACGTCGTATTCGCTGCTGACCCGCTTGTTGATGTCGGAGAGGATCGGGTACTCCACCCCAGCAATCCCTCCCTTCGCACGAGGAGTTCCGAGCCAAGCGAGGTGGGAGAAGCAACTGTCGACGGAGCAACCGATGACTTGGGCATCACGTGCCGTAAACTCATCGAGTTTTTCTTGGAATGCATGCAGCTCAGTAGGGCAGACAAAAGTAAAATTGAGGGGGTAGAAAAAGAGAATGACATACTGCCCTCTAAGGGACTTTAGTGAGAAATTCTCGACAATTTGCCCTTTCACAACGGCTTTCAAATTGAACTCTGGGGCTTTTTTCCCAACCAATACTCCCATCTCTTACCTCCTAATATTTTGTATTTATTCGCACTGGAGAGGATTCGAACCTCTGACCGCCCGGTTCGTAGCCGGGTACTCTATCCAGCTGAGCTACCAGTGCACAAGTTCGCCATTATACAGAATTCCCCTTGCCCATTTCAACCTGAAAGGTGTTCTACCGTTCGTGACTTTACGTTCATTCAACCATTAGTCTTTGGCGGCTTCCTAACCGCGAAGCCCAGGAGAGAGAGCTTGTGCTCCCTCCCAACATCCCTGTAACTAAACTCTTGCACAAACCCATTCTCCGTATTCTTTATCCAACCACAGAGCACGCAAGAGAACACGGAGAAGAAAATCTCTGTGATCTCTGTGGTTGTAATAAAATCTAACTGCAAGCAGAGACCTTCCTGAAAAGAAAGGTTTTGCTATAGTGCGAAAAATATGAATATCGTGATTATAGGGGCCGGGGATATCGGAATCCACCTGGCAACGATTTTTTCGCAGCTCGACTATGGGATCGTCCTGATCGACATCGATGCCCATAAACTGGAGCAAGCAACGCGCGATCTCGATGTGGGAGTGCGGCTTGGATCGGGTAACGACTGGGAACTTCTCGAAGAGATCTTAGAAATCCGTCCCGATCTTTTGATCGCCCTTACCGACGATGACGAGAACAATCTCGTCGCCTGCACGATCGCCAAAAACTTGGGATATCCACAGACCATTGCCCGCATCCGCAGCGACCACTATTTCAAGCAAAGTCGCCTCCATTTCGACCGCCTTTTTGCCGTCGACTACCTGATTGGACCCGAGAAACTCACTGCCGATGCGATCCTCAATATGATCCTCTACCCCGGTTCGATCATGACAGAGAATTTCGCCCACGGCTCGATCCAAATGCGAACCGTAAAAGTCCCTCCCTCATGGAGGAGAGAAGAGATCCCCCTCAAACAGCGAGAGAAGCTCAATCTCTCCTCCGATATGATGGTGGGGTTGATCAATCGCCCCTTATATGCAAAAGGGAAAGTAGCCCCCTACCAAGAAACACTCATTTTTCCCCATGGAGAGGATACCCTCCATCCAAAAGATGAGGTGACGTTTGTGGGAGAAACAGAAGCGATTTCTCAACTCCATAAATTCTTTGGAGTACCCATGAAAATCCCTGAATCAGCCCTTATCGTAGGAGGGTCGCTCATCGGGATCAATTTAGCCCGGAAGCTCATCGACCATGGGATCCGTGTCCGGATTGTGGAAAAAGATTTTGGCAAGTGTCAATTTCTCTCGGAAAAACTCCCCCAATGTACCGTCATCCACCGAGATGGAACCGACTACCGTTTCCTCCAAGCAGAAAAGGTCGATGAAGTGGGGGTGTTTGTCGCCTGTGCCCGAAGTGACGAGGTAAATTTTCTGGCCGGAAGCATTGCGCAAGATTTAGGATGCGAGGAGATCATCATCTCCCTTTCTAACACCGACTACCTCCCCCTCCTAGAAAAGCAAGGAATCAACCACGCCGCTTCACCAAGAATCTATGCGGCAAACAAAATCCTCTCGATTGCCCGGGAAAAGACGATCGCTTCGATGGTCTCGATGTACAACAACCAAGCTGAAGTGATGGAGGTAAAAGTCTCCTCGGGGTCAAAAATGGCCGGGATTCCGATCCGTCTGCTTGGACCCCAGCTCCCCAAAGATTTTCTCATCGTCGCGATCCAATCAAGAGGGAGAGTATTTGTGGCTGATGGAGACAGGGTCCTTTCACCCGGTGACACCGTCGTGGTGATCAGCAGCCCCAAGCATGTAGACGAAATCCGGGAGCTCTTTTAACGGTTATGCTGTATCGAGATATCTGCCGAACACTGGCCGTTTACCTCTGGATCCTCCTCCTTCCTCTCTGCATTCCACTCTTTATCGCCATCTACTGCGAGTGGATTGTGGGTTCTTCTGTCTATCCACAACCCCCTGCCGGACCCGCCTTTTTGATGACGATGCTCTTCACCGCCCTTCTTGGAGGAGTCTTCTGGCTCATCGGCCAAAAAAGTACAGGGCATCTCTACAGGCGGGAAGCCCTCCTCCTCGTCTTACTCGTCTATTTTCTCACTCCTGCAATTGGAGCCCTCCCTTTTTATCTAAACGAGACCCTAGAAAACCCAATCGACGCCTACTTTGAAGCCACCTCTGGCCTCACCACCACAGGAGCCTCCATCATCCAGGCCAAACAATACGATTCGGAAACAGGGAAAGAGATCCCGATCAAAAAGACCTTCGTTACGGGGGAGAAGACCGATTACACCTACTATGGAAATATTGCCCCCATCACCGACTCCAAAACCCAAAAAACCCTTACAGGCGTGGAAGCTTTGAGCCCTGCTCTCCTATTTTGGCGGGCTTTGATGCAGTGGCTTGGTGGGGGTGGAATTGTCGTGATGTTTGTCGCCATCCTCCCAGCTCTTGGAGTTGGAGGAAAAGTCCTTGTCCAAACAGAGATTACAGGCCCGAGTAAAGAGTCGATGTTCCCCCGGATCAAAGAGACCGCCAGCCAACTGTGGAAAGTCTACCTCTTTCTCACCCTTCTCGAGATCTTCCTCCTCTACTTTACCAACGAAGAGATGAGTTGGTTCAATGCCTCAGCTATCTCCCTATCGACAATCTCCACTGGCGGCTTTACCCCGGTCAACGGAGGGATCGCCTCTTTTAACAACCCCTACACCGATTGGATCATCGTCATTTTCATGATTCTCGGAAGCATCAGCTTTGCGATCTACTTTGTCTGTATGCGGGGAAAATTCTCTCGCCTCAAAGACCCAGAACTCCGCGCATTTCTCCTCATCATCCTCTTTTCTGCGATCGTCAGCACCTGGCAACTCGTAGGGAAAGCCCAAGAGATGCTCATCGGAGAATCGACCGGAACCTACAACTTTTGGGAAGCCTTCCGCTTTGGCACCTTTCAAGTCGTCTCGGCCCAAACGTCAACTGGCTTTACAACAGCAAACTACGACCTTTGGCCCTTCTCGGTCCAAGTCCTGATGCTCATACTCATGTATGTGGGAGGGATGGCGGGATCCACAGCTGGAGGCTTGAAAGTGGTGAGACAACAAACCTTCTTGAAGATCATGAAGGGGAAAATTGAGTCGATCTTCCGCCCCGACACAGTCCGCGCGACCCGCCTAGGAAATGCGATCATCGACCACAAAACAGCCACAACAGTCCTCTGCTTTTTTATGGTCGCCGCCTATCTTGCCATTGCCAGCCTCTTTGTTTTCGTCCTCTTTGCAAAAATCGACCCTGAAACAAGCTTCTCCACTGTCTCCTGCTTCCTCAACAACGTCGGCATCGCCTTCCGCATGGGAGGCCCCACCGAGACATTCGCCTTCCTCCCCGGATGGGGGAAGCTCCTCGGCTGCTTCCTCATGATTGCCGGCCGCCTCGAGTTCTTCGCCCTCCTCATCGCCTTTGTCCCCGCCTTCTGGAAAACCACCTACTGACAGACCCACCAGAGATATTTCCCTAGACATAAACCAATAAAACAGTATAAAATTAATGCGCCTAAAAGAGTTAAGAAAAAAATATGAGTTCCATTTGCATAGCCTACCAGCGTGAGCTTTATGCTCAAGGTATAGAGGACTACCTAAAAAAACGAGATCCCTCCTGCAAGATCGAAATCAAATGGACAGATCTGCAGACACAGATAGAGGCAAATAGCTTCGACCACATTTACGTAGTCAATCATGAATCTGGAAATGCGAATAAGACCTTTGGACCTGAAGGAAAGTTTAGAAGCTTTGATACGTTTACAACCCACTCCTCAGATCAAGAGAACGCTCAGAAAATTTGCGTTGTCTACACAAATCACCCTTCTGACCATCAAGATGATTATTTTAACGGTTTATATAAAAAAAATTTAGTCAATCATAAGGTACATGCCATTGCGATAGATTTTAAAAATCTTGACCACAAAGATCATGCAGCTTTACTGAAGAAGTATTTTACTTTTGGAAGAAATGAAGGAGAGGCGATGTGGAAGACAGTTTTGCGCATAGTCTCTTGGATTACCCTGCTGATCCCTCTTATTGTAGGAGGCCTAATTCTCTATTTCCATTGCACGACAATTGATGCGGAAGTCAGATACAACCACGACAATAGCTGGACTCATTGGCCTAAAAAGGAAGCGAAATCTGGGTTTGGATTACCCTGCTGATCCCTCTTATTGTAGGAGGTCTAATTCTCTATTTCCATTGCACGCCAATTGATGCGGAAGTCAGATACAACCACAACTGGACTCATTGGCCTGAAAAGGAAGTGAAATCTGGGTGTTGCTGCTGCCCTCTGTAAAAAAAGGGATCAATCATAGGCTCAGTTTCTATTCTATATCCATCACGTCAAGACGAATGTGATACGGGTGTAACCCAAATCAGTTAAAAAACCCAAGACTCTGGTCTTCAGACACAAGCATACCAGGCTCTTGCATGCCCCCTACCGGGAAATAACGAGAACGGAAGGCAACAAAGGACACAAAGACTCAACACAAAGCCACGAAGGCACGAAGAATCCGGCCTGACCCGAAGGGTCTTTTCCCTTAAGGAGAGAGCAAAAATGGAAAATAGAAATGTTAAATTCCTCATGTTATTGTTCGATTCTATTTTCCATTTTTGCTCT
>JAAKFR010000114.1 GCA_011064985.1 Chlamydiota bacterium | reverse complement strand
CCGCATATTGGCAAACAGCGCTATCCTCATCTTCCTTCCTGACTGTACGAATTCCCAATCTTAGATAAAAGAAAAAACGCAAAGACGGCAAAGGAACGCAAAGGCGCAGAGAAGAAAAAAGAGGGGTCTTTTCTGTTTAAAAGAAGATTGAGGCTCAAGTGCTACCTATAAATTAAAATAAGCATGTTTCTTTATCTTGATTTATAAATTAAAATATATTCTTTCTCTCTTTTCTCTGCGTCTTTGCGTTTATTTTTTTTCAAAGACCTGTCCCATCACTCAGCTTTGGACTTGAGCAAGCTTTCCCTGCTTCCCCTTGAAGGAGAAGTGCGTCAACATCCTATCTCGCATCAGCTCTGGGGTCATCCCGATCTCTTCCAACAGGTCTCCATACCCACCTTGTTCCACATACCTCTCCGGAACCCCAAAGTTGAGCACCTCAATTCCACCAAACCCGTGCGAGACCAAAAACTCATTCACCTCAGCCCCTAAGCCTCCCTTCAAGGAGTGCTCTTCGATCGTGACAATCCGATTATGCTCCAGCAATAATCCCCCGAGCAACGCAATATCAAGCGGCTTCACAAATACCGGGTCTACTACCGTCACTCCAATTCCCTCCTCCTGTAGCAACTCCCGAAGCCTCAACGCCGCTGTGCACTGATGCCCCAAGGCAATCACAAGCACATCATCACCCCTCGCTAAAACCTCTCCCTTCCCAAGCTCTCTCCTACACACTTCCTCTCCCTCTCTCCCCTCAGTTGTCTGGTTGGGGTAGCGGATTGCGGTGGGGCGTTTCCAGGAGAAGGCTGAGTGCAAGAGTTCTTTGAGAACGTGTCCATCCCTAGGTTGGCAGATCACCATATTTGGCATGGCTCGTAGGAAGCTGATGTCATAAATTCCGTGGTGGGTCGCTCCATCGGCAGGGGAGAATCCCGCTCTATCGACAGCAAAGACAACGGGGATTTGTTGGAGGCAGACGTCATGGAAAAGGTTATCAAGAGCCCGCTGGAAGAAGGTTCCGTAGATTGAGCAGACAACATCGAGTTTGCCCGATTTTGCGAGCCCCCCTGCAAAAGTGACAGCATGTCCTTCTGCAATTCCTACATCGAAAAATCGCTTCGGGAACTTTTCTCGGAACGTATCGAGACAAGAGCCTAAAGACATAGCAGGGGTGATGACGGTGAGATTTGGATTTTCCTCTCCCAGTTTTACCATCTCCTTTCCAAAGATCTTCGGGAAGGTCGGTTTGGGATTGGGAGTGGGGAGGAATTCACATGTCTCTGGATCAAATGGCTTGACTCCATGGTAGAGTATGGGGTTGTTTTCGGCCTGTTTTACCCCTTGCCCTTTTTTGGTGAAGAGATGGAGGACAACGGGCATCGGGAGGTTTTTTAAAGCGCGCAAGGCAGGGATAAGTTTCCGAAGGTCGTGCCCATCGATCGGTCCGATATAGGAGAGGTTGAACTGTTCAAAAAAGGAAGCCTCGCTCACCATATTTTTGACCGATTCTGAGAGCTTTACCCCCTTTTGAGCGAGCCTAGAACCATAGAGGGGGATTTTCGATAAGAGCAATTCGAGTTCGTGGGTGAGTTTGCTCGTTGTCGGATTGCTGATGAGGCGGCTTAAGATGTGGGTGATACTCCCCACGTTTTGGGAGATCGACATCTCATTGTCATTCAAGATGAGGAGAAAACGGGAGAGATCCCGCTTCATATTGTTGAGTGCCTCTAGTGAGAGACCGCACGTAAGGGTGGCGTCTCCGATGATTGGGATGACGTGGTTTTCTTTCTTCTCAAGGTCGCGGGCGTGGGCCATTCCAAGTCCTAGTGAGAGGGCTGTTCCTGCATGGCCGGCGTAAAAATGGTCGTGCTCCGACTCGTGGGGATGGGCAAATCCATTGAGCCCCCCGTATTTTCGGATTTGGTCAAACCGCTCGTCGTTCCGTCCTGTGAGGAGTTTGTGGGTATAGGTTTGGTGGCTCACGTCGAAAATGAATTTGTCTTCAGGGGAGTGGAAGACGTAGTGGAGAGCGAGGGTGAGTTCGACACTTCCGAGGTTTGAGGCAAGGTGTCCTCCATTCACGGAAAGAACCTGCAAAATCCGATCTCGGATTTCACCAGCAAGAGAGATGAGCTCCTCGATCGAAAGGTCTTTCAGATCAGCAGGAGAATCGATTTTTTCTAGACTCACGAAACTTCCTCAACGTCGAAAGGGGCTCTATCTGGCTCTTCTTTTTTGGCAAGCTCCCCACTTCGATTTTTGATGAGCGTTTCAATCTTTGTTTGGGCATTTGATAGCTTCTCATGACACTTGATCATCAAGCGGTCGGCCTCTTCATAGAGTGTGAGCGATTCGTCGAGGGAGACGTTGCCTGAGTTCATCTTATCTAGGATCTCTTCTAAGCGGGCAAACGATTGTTCAAAATTTAGGGGAGTTTGTTCACTCATCTTCTACCTTGAGTTTGAGTTTTCCTCCGGAAAGGAGGGCTTCTACCCTCTCGCCGGGAGAGGTCTCTTCTGGGGACATTATAACTGAACCCTTATTTAAGGCAAAGAGGATGGCATATCCTCTTTTTAAGACATTTTTCGGATCCAAAGCGTGGAGTTTTTCACCCATTCCTTTGATTTTCTGCTTGTTGTTATTGATTGATGCGAGCACCGCGTGGTTGAGGGAGCGGTTGACCTGAGTAAGTTTTTGTTGAAAGTGGGAGAGTTGGGTCGAGGGTTTGAGGGCAAATGCTTGCTTCCGCCTCCCCATGAGGAGCATCAACCGCCTTTCGAGCTCTTGCCTCATCTTTGTGTCGAGTCTCGTTTTACTCTCGTCGAGTTTTTGGAGAGGCTCAGCCAGGAGGGAATAGGGAGAGGAGAAGAGTGGAGCCCTGGCTAATCCCTGCAGGCGGGCTCGGTAGTTTTTGATCTTGTGGACGAGTAAGTGGGTGAGGTGGTTCCGGTATTTTGTAAGGGTATCGAGTTGGGTCGTCCGCTCTTTAGAGACGATTTCGGCAGCAGCAGAAGGGGTGGGAGCCCGCACATCGGCGACAAAATCGCTTAATGTCACATCGGTCTCGTGACCAACAGCCGAGATGATCGGGATGGTGCTCTCATAGATCGCCTTGACGACGATCTCCTCATTAAAGGGCCAGAGATCCTCGAGACTCCCTCCCCCTCGTCCTACAATCAAGACGTCGGCTAGGTTATAGAGGTTCATCTCGTAGATCGCCTGCGCGATTTCAAAAGCCGCCCCCTCTCCTTGGACTCTGACTGGGTTGAGGAGGAGGTGGAACCCTCCCATTCGCCGTTTGAGGACGTGGACGATATCGCGGATCACAGCTCCAGTTGGGCTTGTGATGACACCGATCGTTTTGGGAAACTGGGGGAGGGGCCGTTTTTTTTCAGGAGCAAACCACCCCAATGCTTGCAACTTTTTTTTCCGCTCTTCGAGTTCTTGGAGGAGTTGCCCTACCCCTTGGTACTCGATTTTTCGCGCGAGGAGCTGGTATCTCCCATGGGGGGGGTAGACGGTGAGAGAGCCTGTGACGATGACTTTGTCCCCCTCCTTGGGTTTTGCATTCGTTGAAGAGAAACGGGCATTGAAGAGAACAGCAGGGATTTTGGCTCCTGCATCTTTGAGATCAAAATAGAAATGGCCACTCCCATGGTATTTCCCATTGGTGATCTCCCCTTGAACAACAACCGAGGGGAAGGCTCTCTCTAATTGATTTTTGAGATTCTTGGTGAGTTCAGTGACAGTTAAGATAGTTGTAGTTGACGGAACACTCATAGATATGGAATAATGGGATTTTAAAAATTTTCCCCCTCTTTCTTTATTTATGCCACGAACAACCAAAAAAATTGCCCGTCCTTTGGTCACAGGCAACTGGAAGATGTACAAAACCGGAGAGGAGGCGTGCCAGTTTCTCGAAACTTTAGCACCCTTACTCGAGGAGAGTCAAGTAGACGTTTCTCTTGCTGTCCCTTATACCGCAATTTCTCTAGCTGCCCAAAAAGTGGCAGAGTTGAATGCGTCGATAGCTATTGGAGCGCAGAACATGAATGATGCTTCTGAGGGAGCATTTACAGGAGAGGTTGCAGCTCGGATGCTCAAAAGTGCTGGAGCTACTTTTGTGATTCTCGGTCACTCGGAGCGGCGCCACATCTTCCACGAGACAAGTGACTTTATAAACAAAAAAGTGAAAAAAGCTCTCCAAGAAGGGCTTCAGCCAATCCTATGCATTGGGGAGACGGGAGAAGAACGGGAAAACGGAGAGACGGAAGAGATACTCAAAACTCAGCTCCACGAATCGTTACAAGACCTCTCAAAAGAGGAGATGAAGCAGATTATCCTCGCCTACGAGCCCGTTTGGGCCATTGGAACGGGGGAAGTTGCCACTCCAGAGATGGCTGAAGAGGCCCATCTTCTCTGCCGAGAGCTAGTCGCCTCCGGGTGGGGGAAGCGGGTAGCCAAGGCTCTTCTCATCCAGTATGGTGGTTCTGTGAAACCAGAAAACGCTGCCGATCTGCTCGTCCAAGAAAATATCAATGGTTTGCTTGTTGGGGGAGCCTCTTTGCAACCTGAAACATTTTATGAAATTCTCCAACAATATGAAGGGATAACCGTATGACAATCGTCTACTATTTTTTTCTTTTCCTCTTTCTTCTCATCTCACTGATTCTTTGTGGTGTGATTTTGATCCAAGAGAGTAAAAGCTCCGGACTTGGGGCCTCTTTTGGAGGGGATTCAGGAGACTCTCTTTTCGGAACTTCTACTCCTGAGGTACTCAAACAGATCACTGCCTGGTTGGCCGTGGTGTTTTTGGGCGGGTGTGTTGTTCTCTCCCTTTGGACAGGAGCTTTAGGCCGCTCTCAGCAAAAAACTTCTACCCCGACTGAGTTCATCGAATCATGATTTTGGAGATGTGCTACTACGGAGATCCAGTTCTCCGGAAGAAAGCAGAGCCTGTCGAAGAGATCACAGATGAGATCCGTCAGTTTTGCGCTGACATGATCGAAACGATGCAACACCATAGCGGTATTGGTCTTGCTGCACCTCAAGTGGGGCGCCTTCTCCGCATTTTTGTTACCAACTTTTCACACGAGGATGAAGCAGGAGAATTTCACTTGTCCGAACCAAAAGTGTTTATCAACCCCGTGTTGAAAAACCCAAGTGATGCACTGGTTGAGAGGAGCGAGGGGTGCCTCTCCATTCCGAAGCTCTACGACTCGGTCGTTCGCCCTCTCTCAATCGACGTCGAGGCGATGGATCTCGAGGGCAATCTCTTTCAAGAGTCGTGCTATGGCTACCAAGCCCGCACGCGGATGCACGAGAATGACCACCTCAACGGCGTCCTCTTTGTCGACAGGATTAAGGGGAAGAGGCGCACCCAACTCGAACCCGCCCTACGCCGCATCAAACAACAATACGCTCATAAGAGAGCCTAGCGGTTGCAACACTCCTGTGGCACTTTACGTTTTTCATGCCATTAGTCTTTGGGGGATTCCTAACCGCGAAGGAATCTTTGCTATCCTGAATTCCCGGGAAATGTAACTAGGTGGGTAATTCGATGTCAAACTTCTTCATTACGCATCACTGATATTACCCGCGATGCGACGGCAGTATGCGGGTAGACAGCTTTTTTGTCCGAACAGCATGGCCAAGTTGATCTGTTCAAGTGATTCATTGTCTCGGTTGTAGCCAAAATGCGTGTCTGCATTATGTTTCGCGTAGGGTGAGACCGAGGTGATGTCATAACATAGATACTCCTCTTCAAGAACCTGCTCCAACCAAAGCCCAAGAAAGTGTTGTCGTTCGTCCTCAGAGATATCTCTTAATAGGTCGCTAACACGTTGGCT
>JAAKFR010000113.1 GCA_011064985.1 Chlamydiota bacterium | reverse complement strand
GGATGAGTAAGAACACCACCTACTTTGTGCCTGAGGATGGGAACTTGGGTTAAGTCTTTAAATAGAACCACCTAGCTCAACTGAGTAAGGTTATCGATATAAGCTCCACTTTTAATTGCACCCCTCGCGATCGTCCAACTGGAACGAAAATCCCCAAAAGCTCTCAGCAAGGCATTTATTCACGAGGTTTTGCTTAATTTAAATGAATCAAGCTTTATCGGCGGCTGGAGGAGGAGAAGATCTGGAGGAGGTACCAGAAGATCATGATCACATTCAGATACATCTTGAGAGCCATGACAAGCGAGAGCTTGTAGGAAGCAGCAGAACTCACGTCGACCTGGAGGCTCATCGAGCGAATCGTCTGGGCATCATAGGCGGTCAAGCCGACAAAGAGGGCAAGACCGAGGTAGCTGATGAATAGATAAGCCCACTGCATGGGGAGGAAAAACGAGAGGATCATAAAGACAAGAGAGATCCCGATCAGGCCGATCAGCCCAAAAGTGAGGATCCGTCCGAAAGAGGTGAGGTCATTTTTGGTAAATAGACCGTATCCCATAGCCAGAGCAAAGATCGCCCCTGCACTGAAGAAAGCCGACCAGATCACTCCACCCCCCAAATTGGCGGCAAAAACAGGGAGAAGGGTCCCAAAAAAGAGCCCTTGCAACCCGGAATAAGAGAGAAAAAGGGTGACCATTGTCCCAACGGAGAACCGTCTTAGTCCTGCTTGGATCGCCATGGCAACGCCAAAAGTTCCAAGAGAAAGGACCATCCAAAATGGCATAAGAGAGAGATAGAGGCCTGAGCGGAAGGTGAGGTAGGCGATCATCGCCGTGAATCCAAGCCCAATGCTCATCCAAGCATAGACACGTGTAGAAAAAGTCCCGACAGCTCGGGTATCTTGCAATTGGTAGTTTTGGTCATAGATTCCCATAAGAGACCTCCTGGTTAGAGGTTGCGGATCATAACAAAAAGCTCAGCCAAAATAAAGAGAATCATGAGTGAAAGGATCACCCTCCCCCCAAAAAGAGAATACTTACTCTCAAATTTGAGAGAGTAGCGTCCTCGCCACACCATCAAAATCGGGAGGAGTCCCAATAAAATGGCACACCCAAACCCTCCCGCATACCGGAGCATATTGATGAAGATGCAGGGATTGAGCATCGCAAAGACAAGAGGAGGGAGAAAGATGATGCACGAAAGGAGAATGCGCCCCCGTAGATTTTTTTTTACTTTGAGCCCATCGGCAAGAAAGTCGAGAAGTCCTAAAGTCACCCCTAAAAAAGAGGTCACAAGGGCAAAAAAGGCGAAAAACTCCCCAACCAGGTAGAGCCATTGGTGTTCCAGAACTCTTTTCAAAGGAGCTACAGCATTGAGCCCCTCATTTCTTGCTAGAACTAATTCCTCCAAAGGGATCACCCCCAAGATCAACCCTTCCCATAGGATGTAGACCAAAAGGGGGATCATACTCCCGATGACAATCGCCTTCTTCACTTTCTGGGGATCACGATCGAGATAGTTAGTCAACGTCGGGACAATCCCCTGGAATCCAAACGAAGTAAAGAGGACAGGGGTGGCCCAAAGAGCTAACGACCAGTTCTGCCTCTTTAACGGTTCTATCTGGACATCTCCTAAACCCATCACCACAAAGAGCAAAAAGGAGAGGATCAGCCCAAACATCAAAAGAGTATTCACCCGATCGACAAATTTCGCACCAATAGTCACAAAAGGGGCAAAAACCGCCACAAAAATGAGCGGCCCTGCCCAATCGGGAAGAGCAAATTGATCCAAACCCCCAAATACAAGACGCCCTCCTCCTGCCACATAGGCAACGGTCAAGGAGTAAAACAAGAAGAGGTAGAGGAGCCACGCAACGACTTTCCCTGGCACCCCTAAGGTCATATGGGCCATCGAGACGATATTGACCTCTCTTTTACTCCACAAAAAGACCTCCATAAACAGAAGTCCTGTCCCTGCCATAAAGAGCCAACAGAGGACATACAAAACACTCGCTGGAAGAAAGCCTCCCTCTGCCGTAGCGAGAGGCAAAGCCAACATCCCCCCACCAATCGCCGTTCCCGCCACCAGGAGCGAGCCTCCTAGAACATGTCCCCCCTTCGTTACCTCCATCACATGAACCCTCTTTCGAAAAAAAGACCCACAATACTCCCTCTTCCCCCCCCTTGTAAAGAGAAACTCAGCACCTCTTGGCTATACAATCGACTCGATTTTGTCACGAAAATGAGAAAAACTAGATTTCGTGACAGTTTTTTTTCTTCCGTTATTGTCACGAAAATGAGAAAAACTAGATTTCGTGACAGTTTTCTCCTATAATGAAGCAAAGTCCTACTGGAGAGATCGTGATGAAAGATCTATTTTTTGGCCGTCGAAAAGAGATGAAAAAGCTCGAAACCCTGCTCTCAAAAAGAACTGCCTCCCTAGTTGTGATCAAAGGGAGGCGCCGTATTGGAAAAAGCCGTTTGATAGAGGAGTTTGGGAAAAAGCTCAAAACATGGACCTTTATTGGGCTTCCCCCCGAGGGAAGAGTGTCTGCGCAGGACCAAAGAGACACATTTGCGAGCCAAATGGAGACGCAGCTTGGGATCCGGGGTATTGACACAAGAGACTGGAGCTTTCTTTTTTGGCATCTTTCCCAAGCTACGCAAAAAGGGAGGCTCCTCTTAATTTTGGATGAGATCAACTGGATGGGAGACAAGGACCCCACTTTTTTGGGAAAACTCAAAACAGCGTGGGATCGAGATTTTAAAAAAAATCCTAATCTAATTGTGATCTTATGCGGCTCTATGTCGACTTGGATTGAGAAAAATATCTTGAGCAGAAGAGGATTCTTAGGACGTATTTCCCTTGATATGACCCTTGAAGAACTCCCATTAGAAGTATGCAACCAATTTTGGCATCCAAAAGAAAAACTCATCTCATCTTATGAAAAGTTCAAAGTATTCTCTGTAACAGGAGGTGTTCCTCGCTACCTCGAAGAGATCCGTCCCGAATGGAGTGCTGAGCAGATTATCAATTCCTTGTGTTTCGAAAAAGAAGGGCTACTATTTAATGAATTCGATCGTATTTTTACCGATCTGTTTTCACGTCGTAGTGCCTCTTTTAGGAAGATCGTGCAGCGTCTGTCAGAAGGGGCTAGCTCCTTAGAAGAGGTCAGCGATGCTCTTGGCATGAAAAAGGGAGGTACGATCAGCAAGTATTTAGCAGAGCTTGTGATGAGTGGATTTGTATCTGCCGATTTCACTTGGAATCTCAAGACACCTAAACCATCCAATACTCATCTTTATAGACTTAAAGACAATTATATCCGCTTTTTTCTCAAAGTGATTGAACCAAATAAACACAAGATTCTCCAAGAGGAACACATCCTTTCATCCGGTTGGGATAGCGTGATGGGGCTGCAATTTGAGAATCTCGTAATCAATAACCGAAAGAAGGTAAAGCGCTCCCTCAACATAAACCCAGATCATATCGTGATTGACAATCCTTACTTCCAAAAGAGTGGGGTTTCAAAGAAGGGATGCCAAATCGACTACTTGATCCAGACAAAATACAACTGTCTCTACATCTGCGAAATCAAATTCTCGAGGCGTAAAGTTGGTCTGGGCATCATCCGTGAGATGAGGAAAAAAATCGACGCTTTGGATCCCCCAACAAAATTCTCCATCTTTCCAGTCTTGATCCATGTCAATGGGGTTACAGATGGTGTCCTCGAATCGGGATTTTTCTCTGCTATCTTAGACTTTGGGGAGTTTCTACAGGACGGAGAGGAGATTGTATGAGCTACGGGATGGAAATCGTGATCGACTCTATCCCAAACTGGGGGCTTGTCCAAAGGACGATGCCGTTGTTGTTGTTATCGAGAGCTACCTGAGGAAAGCTCCCCACTCCTGTGACAAGGGTAACAGGGGACGACCAGGTGTTCGTTGAAGGGTCGCATGTGGAGGCGATTAGCTGGAGGGGAGAGCCAAGGACCCAGACCGCAATGGCATGACCATGCGAGTTGACTGCGATCTTTGGGGCTGCATTGACGCCTCCCACATTCGAGGCTGAGATTTGAAGAGGGGGCGAAAAGGCCCCTGAAGAGACAGAGTACCTCGAAGTGAGAATCTGATTTGTGGCGGTATCTAACCAGATCACCGTCGCATTACCACTCCCATCGATGTCGATATTGGGAAAACTCCCCGTCCCCAAACGGACAGAAGGTTGCCAATTCATTCCATTGAAATAGGCCACCTCCACCCGGATTGGAAAGTTTTCCGTCCAAACAGCTGCTGCCCTCCCCTGCTCATCCGAGATCGCCAGTAAGGGACTTGCCTGCGCTCCTGTTCCAGAGATGTCTGTAATCGGTGATGTCACCGTAATCGCTTGGCACAACACAGGGTGCAGTAGGATAGCTAAGAGCACCAGAAGCCGTTTCATGCCAAACCTCATCGAAATAGATCAAGATCCAGCCACTATAGGAAAAAATTGCTCATATGTAAAGAAGTGTCAAAAATTTATAAAAAATTAATATTTCTCAGATATACTGTGTTTTCAACTTCAATTTGAGAGGTCATTATGAGCTCTATTTGTTGCATAGGAGGAGACACTCCTCCTTTCTTGGCTAAAGTGGTGGGAGAGCAGTGTCCCGAAGCAAAAGTGACTTTCTTTGCTGTTGGCCTTCTCGCTCTTATAGGAAGTGGGGTCGCCCTTTATCTCGGAGGTGGTTTCCACGGGGTAAATGGAATTGTAGGGATTGCAACTGGTGGATTTGGCGCTATCCTAACGAGCACCTCCCTCATTCTGAGTACCGTCTGTCGAACAAAAAATGGACCGAAACCAGTACATATCGAGACTCTTCTTGAGAAGGAAGAATTCTGCCAAATCCAAACAGAAAAACACTCTGTTTGTAAAAATTCTGATTTTGAAAATGAACAACACCTACCCTCACTTCACCGGTATGGTACTATTCCCTGCTACAAGCACAATGCTTTTCCCCTTGAGTCTGGGAATCAATGGATCCACGCTTCGATGATCCCTCGAAGGGGACTTGAGATTCCTAACAAAGAAGAGACTCTACCTCAAAAAGCGTGTGAGGCAATCCTTGCTCAAGGCCCCATGGGAACTACAGCGGCCGATTTCTGGGAAATGGTGCTAAGTTCTGGGTCTGATACGATCTTTATGGTCACAGACTTCCAAGAAGGCACAACAGATAAGTGTTATGGCTACTTTCCTCTAGAATCTGCTAGTAAGGAAGAAGTTTTTGATTCGTGTTCAGTTACGACTCTGTCTGTAGAAGAGACAGACCACTACCTCATAAGGAAGCTACAGCTGCAACACAAGGAGGAGACGGAAGAAAGTACTCACACGAACACGAAAGAAATCACTCACATCCATGTCCCCAATTGGCAGGATCACAAGGTGATCAGTGTCGAAACCATCGAAAAGCTCCTCTCCCATTATCCTAAAAACGGCAACCCTCCTATCCTCCACTGTAGTGCAGGAGTTGGCCGCTCAGCTACCCTACTTGCCTGTTGGCGGGTGAAACAAGAGATCGATGCAAAGAGAGCAAGTGGTCAAGGGGGAATGGTCTCGATTACAGGCATTGTCCAGGAACTGCGGGAGTGGCGTCGTGGTGCGCTCCGAAACTATGGGCAATACCAGCTGATTCACACGTTTGCTACACATTATGCTCTTAAGACTAAAGAAAACTAATACACAAAAATGATGCAATCGTGTAAAATATCTGTAAAGAGAGGATGATTCCATGGTGTATGCTATTTCTACATTCTGTTGCGCACAAAAAAACGAAACAACACTTTCCGCACCCCAGAAGGTCGGGGCTGCTGTTGATGGGCTTGCTGTAGTAGCCCTGATCAC
>JAAKFR010000112.1 GCA_011064985.1 Chlamydiota bacterium | reverse complement strand
AGAGCATTCAGTCTAGATGCTCACCATCGAAATTCAAGAACTTAATTAAATATTAATATCCCGATGTTACACTATCCTTTTCTTCTTAACATCAGGTGAAAGCATGAACTCTACCCCCTCAATTCAATGTGCCCTCCCTTATTGCAGATCGTTTCAAGAGCCCCAAACAAAAACCTCGCTAACGTTACGCATCACAGCAATTGCACTGGGTACTATTCTTCTGACAACCAGCCTCCTGATCTTCCTAAACGTCTCATTTCTCAGCCACCTAGGAACCATCGGAGGGGTCTCATTTGCCTCCGTGGGTAGCATTAGCCTCCTTCTGGGAAGCTTGCTAAAACAGGTGCGAAATATTGAAATACAATCTTTTATGAAGAAGGAAAACAACCTCAAGGAAGAGGGAAGCACAACATACCAAGATAGTCTTGAGAATGAGGGAAGTACAACCAGCCAAGACCTTTCTGAGGATGATGAACCTGAAATCGAACACTTTTCCGAGGAGGAAAATGTGGTTGGTTCTAACAGAAAAGAGCCAGAGGATAATTCACCACCACAACCGCCCGTAACGCCAACAGTATCTGTTTTCACCCCCAACATTCAACGGGAGGCAAGAACCCTGCAACAACTTCCCGAACTAGCTCCTCCCCAAGAAACCAAAATCCACTCGGGATATGGAGAGTTCATACTCTGCTCAAAGAGAGGAAGAACAATCACCCATACGGACTATACACAAGCCTACACCACCCTCCATCAACACTCCCTTTCCTACCTGTTAGAAAACTTCGAAGGAGAAGAACTTGAAAAAGCCTACGGAAGTAGAGGAAAGAATCTCCAACAGGAAATAGAGCAGATCAATTCTGATTGGAGCGTCTTCTTTGTTCCAAGAACCCTCTATGAACTCACCTTCATCCACGCCTGCATCGAAGAAGACCTCCAGGCAGGAGCTATTTGCCCCATGTTCCAGTTCCATACATCAAGTCGGCATAACTCTGATAATGGTGATTATGCAAAATGTTATAGCAAGGAACTTAATAAAGTACTCACGAAGAGAGCGGTGTGTTGGCACCGTTGCAAGTTCAATGATGCTGGAAACCCATCTGATGAGAAAGTGGTCTTGATTGCGCACCAGATCAATCAAATCTTCCTCGAGATGTTTGCAAAAACTAATACTATTCTCTTTACCCACCTAGAAATAGCTCTCCAGGAGGAGATAGCCTACCTCTCAGAATATTTTGGTTCAGCAAAAGGAGAAGAACTTGTCGATTGTAACGAGGGTGGGCCAGGAACGAATTTTCAGGGCAATTCATCAAGAGGGATCATCAAATCTTTAGGCATCAAAACTGAAGCCCAAAAAACCATCGTATCCAACACCCTAGCACTTGAATGTAGCGAGCTTGCCCAAAATCATCTTTTTCTCTTTCGGGGAATCGTTTTCGAGAACGATTTTCCCGACCACCATAATAAACCCTACAGTTTATCATACGGGAGTAGTCTATATGCAGGCTTCCTCTACGATGGAGGGGCTACCTCTTTCCATTACATGCGACAGAAAGATCTCGATGCATTTGTCACAAGCCTTCCTATTAGCGAAGTCAAGCAATCTCCCTTCTATTACCCAGTTTCTACAACTGTATGCCAATTTTATGGCAAAGGAGAGATCTTCCACGGGCGATCAAGATCGTGGAAAAATGGGGGAAAACCAGGTGGCCTTCGGGGCACAGGAAATAAGTGGCAACACCTCAAATCCGACATCTCTCAAGAGCAATTCCTCCAAGATTTTGAGAAGTACTACAGAGAGCATACCTACTCTCTAAAAGACTGATTTTGCGTGAGCTTTATTTCTGGAATTGGTCAAGGAAGTACGTTGTTCCTGGTTCGATTTGGAATGGTTCGCCGCAAGGGAGCCTCTTCCCTTTCTCCCCTCTTTTTGTGCGCAACCTAAACAATCTGAGGGAGGAGGGAAAATCCAAGAGAATTTCTCCCGCTTCTCTTGCTCTGAGATGGATTTGCCTCACCTGCTTTTTGGTCCACTCGAGGTCGAGCTCTCCGAGGTTGTCAATGGAGAGGTGCAAGAATCGCCCTGAGGGGAATTCTGGAGGGAGATTGGGGAGGATGAAAACCATGTCCTCTTTTGTAGTGAGGAAGCAGGAGCGAATCAACTGGGCCCCCTCCTGGAGGAGATAGAGGGGAGAAGCACCAGGGGAAGGAGAGTCGGGGGGGAGAATCCCATGGAAGTCGGTGTCTTGGAGCCGAGGGACGAGCATCCCCCCAAATCCGGCCCGGTAGAGACGCTGGAAGGCGGGGAGAATCCGCTCAGGGCGGTGGACCTCAATGGCCTCTCGACACTCTTTTAGAAGAGAGAACATCCCCACATCTCCTCTATCCCTCTTGGGAAGAGAGAAAGAGCTTCCTAGACGGAACCAGAAGGGGAAAATGTCACGGAAATCTTCCCTTTTTCGGATAAGCTCCCACTCCTGTTTTTTGTGGGATCCAAGAGAGAGTCGTTCGTGAGGGGAAGTCTCTGGAAGAGGGGGGCACTTTTTCTCTACGACTTCTAGTGTTGGGAGAATATGCAATCGCCTCAGGCTGTTCCAGTAGGTGACACATCCCCGCTCTAAATCGAGTTGCAAAGTGAAAGGCCCCTCCCCCTCTACTGGCATCTCCTTGAGGACCTCTCCCTCAAGGTTCTCAACCCGAAGAAGGGCCGGGAAGCCACGAACAACATATTCCGTTCCGGGAATAAGAGAGGCAATTCCTGGCAAATGAGAGAAGGGACGCAACCGGCTAGCAATCTGGATCATGCAACTGGAACTCCGCGCAATCCTTCCGGAGTATTTTCTTTTAGGAAAACCGAGACAATCTCGTTGGTACGCAAGCCTTTCGCAGGAATAGTCACCGACAAAAAGTTCTCAGTATGGCCGGCGAGGGTCTCCCCCTCCCCTTTCTCGGTCAAGACAAGCATTGTCCGCCCCACATACTTCTCACGCAGCTGGAAGGCATTCTCTTCTGCACGACGAAGGAGGAGCTGCTTCCTCTCCTGCACCACCTCATGAGGTACCCGATTGGGGTAAAGAGCGGCACGAGTTTTCTCTCGAGGGCTGTAGGGGAACATATGGACTTTGGCAAATTCGACCTCATCCATCACCTCTAGAGTATCCTGAAAATCGGTCTCTGTCTCCCCCGAAAAGCCTACGATGATGTCGGTTGTGAAAGTAAAATCGGGAGAGGCTCTTTTCACTCTCTCAATCGTATCGAAAAAGATCTGGCGGGTGTATTTCCGGTTCATCCGTTTCAGGATCACATTCGATCCCGACTGCAGGACGATATGGAGACTATGGCAGGTATGTTTCCCATTCAGGATCACCTCGAGAAGGGCCTCGTCGACCTCATCAGGATCGATCGAAGAGAGGCGAAGCCGCTCTAACCCCTCCACCTTGTCGATCTCCCGCATCAAATCGGCAAGACCCCTCTCCCCGTCCTCGTAGTCACCTACATTGATCCCGGTCACTACCACCTCTTTGTAACCAGAAGCCACGAGCTCCTTGACCTCCCGAAGAACCTCCTCTACCCCCCGACAACGAGACCTCCCCCTCACATAGGGGATGATGCAATAGGTACAAAATGAGTTACACCCATCTTGCACCTTCACAAAAGCCCGGGTATGGGCCTCGAAATTCTTGATCGAGAACTCAGGAATCTCTTCCCCTGGAAAAACATACGAAAGAAGAGATTCTTTCTCCTTATTCGAGACAACACGGGAGACCCCACCGATTTTCTCGATCAGATCGGGCCTCCTCTCCGCCATACAACCAGTCACAACCACCTCAGCCCCTGGATTTTTTCGTACCAGCTGCCGGATCTGGTGGCGGCTGGCACTATCGGCCGACTCGGTCACCGTACATGTGTTGACGATACAAAGGTCGGCCTCTTCCCCCTCCCGAGCTTCCTCGTACCCCATCTGAACGAGCTGATCCCGGTACCCCTGGGTCTCATACTGATTCGTCCGACACCCCAAAGTGGCCAACGTAAACTTCTTCTTCGCCATAACCCGGACATCATACACTCCCCTTATGAGAAAGTCTACAACCCAAATTATTTTTTAAATCCTATTTTTTAAAGCCCTTGCAAATAATTGAGAATTAGTTAATGATATTATTGTTAATGAACTAATTCTTTAATAGAAAGGATATTTTATGAAATCAAAGTTTCTCTTAACTATTGGAATTGCCCTAGTGGTTCTATTTGGGGCTCTCTCCGCCTTCCAAACACCTCATACCACTCCGACTAAGCCCCCTGTCAAACAGGAGCTTGTCGTAGCTGCTACGGGCTAGACTTCCTCTTCTTCTCGGGGTGGTCTTTGAGATACCTTTCGTAACTCCTAAAGGCCGAATCGATCAGAGTGGGCCGCAGATGAGAGAGCTCGACGACCTCTCCATTGGATAAGACAAGAGCGAGCTTATCATTGAGAACCCTAAGAGTCTCAACATCTTCCCACGCAATTGAACGGGTCGTGCTAATTTCAAATCTCTCACTCGTAATCTTCATACCCCCAATAATAGAACACAGAACAATTAATTAACAAAATTAATTAATAATAAAACCTACCAAAGAAGACATAAAACTATTATTGCCCTAAACGAGGCTCAAAGATCATTATGCAGCTTCTTCTCCTCGACCACTCTAGATTCCTCTCTGAGGTGTTTGGCTACGTTGTACGCTGCAAAATCACATAGAGCGATCAATACCGGACCTCCCAACGCAATGCCTGTACCTATTCCACACAATGTCGCAAAACTTACATGGTGCCAAATGCAAGGAGTGCAAGAAACTCCAACGAGTCCATAGAAGAAGAGTGCCACTCCCATCGTTATATCAACAGGCGCTAGCTTCCACGCTAGCTCCTTACCCCTGAAAAAACTATTTTTTTCCTCGTCATCAAAATTTGCTGAAAAATCCTCACGTCGGGTCCGTCCCCCCCACAAAAATGCAAATAGTACTGCCATCCTCAACCTCCTTTGTTTAGGTTTGCATCCATTTTACCATTGAATTATTAATTAAATATTAACTTTTACAGATTTTTAATTAGATAGAGCGATACGAGCTCCAAATGGTGCGAGTGGAATGAGAGCTACCATAGAATCGATCGGGATAGAACACAGAACAATTAATTAACAAAATTAATTAATAATAAAACCTACCAAAGAAGACATAAAACTATTATTGCCCTAAACGAGGCTCAAAGACTTCCATTCTCCCTCTTCTCCTCGGCTATTCTAGATTCCTCTCTGAGGCTGAGGTGTTTGGCTACGTTGTACGCTGCAAAATCACATAGAGCGATCAATACCGGACCTCCCAACGCAATGCCTATACTTGTGCCTACACTTGTCGCAAAACTTACATGGGGCCAAATGCCAGGAGCGCAAGCTCCAATGATTCCAATGAGGAAGAGTGCCCCTCCCATCATTATATCAACAGGCGCTAGCTTCCACGCTAGCTCCTCACTCCTGAAAAAATTATTTTTTCCCTCGTCATCAAAATTTGCTGAAAAATCCTCACGTCGGGTCCGTCCCCCCCACAAAAATGCAAATGCTATTGCCATCCTCAACCTCCTTTGTTTAGGTTTGCATCCATTTTACCATTAAATTATTAATTAAATATTAACTTTTACAGATTTTTAATTAGATAGAGCGATACGAGCTCCAAATGGTGCGAGTGGAATGAGAGCTACCATAGGATAGAATCGGGAAGGATTCATCGCCTACATGTGGGTAGTAGTGGGAGGAGACACCTCCAATCCTCCTCTTAGCCCAAGTTCAGTGATTTCTCATCGTGGAGTTTAGAGGGTAGACGAGACAGGTCACCCTGCTCGCCCCCCGTTTCAACCCAACGTGCCCTATTAAGGCATTGGGCTAATGATAAAATCGTTTAC
>JAAKFR010000111.1 GCA_011064985.1 Chlamydiota bacterium | reverse complement strand
GGGCTACCTTGTGGGGGGGATGGGCATGAACAGGAGATTTCAGGGAAATACTCTTTCCACGGTTTATCGAGGACACACTTGCTGAAGATCATGAGCATGATTCCGATAGAGACAATCGGGGTGCCTACGAAGAGAAAGAGTTCTCCAAAGACTTTCATCGTCGTAGTTCCCGCGACATTGGGAGCCATCGGAGTAAGGGAGACAAGGAGGATGCCCAATACGGTGATCGTGGCCCCCACCAGAAGGATAAGGGATTGGGTTTTGGGCGTTTCAGCAAGGCCCTTGATACAATCTGGACCTTGACTTCCTCCGATACCACTACAAATCATAAAAACCTCCTCTTATATAAATATTATATTCACTCTCAGTCATTTAAAGCAAGGAGGGTTTGTCTTCAGATATATTAGTAAAAATTTGAATATCAGGGAGTTGAGACTACGAAAGAGCCTGATACCCGCTACGGATGAGTTGGGAAGTCATCTCCCAGCCAAGGCATGGGTCGGTGATGGAGACACCGTATCGGAGAGAATCTGAGAGGGGTTGGGAGCCTGGCAGTAGGTGACTTTCGAGCATGAGGCCGGCGATGTTGGGGCTTCCTCTTTCAATTTGTCTCATGATCGATTCGAAGGCGGGGATTTGTAGAGCGTGGTCTTTTCGGCAGTTGTCGTGCGAACAATCGACGAGAAAGCGTGGGGGGAGACCTGCTTGCATACAGGTTCTGGCTGCTTGTTCAACCTCTTCTGGAGAGTAGTTAGGCCCTTTCTCACTCCCTCGCAAAACGAGATGGGCGTAAGGATTCCCTTCAGAGAGGGTTTTTTGCAATTGTCCTGAAGAGGATATGTTTAGACAGACTTGTGGGGAGTTTGCAACGAGAATCCCGTGAATTGGGTGGTTGAGGTTCCCGTCTATGGTGTTTTTGAAGCCTATGGGCATGGGAAGGCTGGAGGCGAGCTGACGGTGAGGAGGCGAAGAGCTTGTTCTGGCCCCGATGCATCCCCAAGAGTAAAAGTCGGAGTAATAGGGAGCCGTGGTCATTTCTAGTAACTCCCCCCCAACTGGGACTCCTTTACTAGTAAGGTCTGCCAAGAGCTCCCTTGTCTGTCTGATCCCTTTTGCTAAGTCGAACGAGCTGTCGCGATCTGGATCGTAGAGGAACCCTTTCCACCCAAGTGAAGTGCGCGATTTTTCAAAGTAGGTGCGCATCACGAGGTAAAAACGGTCAGAAACTTCTTTGGCAAGTTCGTGAAGGTAGTCTGCATACTCTCTTGTGGCATCTAGGTCGTGGATCGAGCAGGGGCCGACAATGAGGAGTTTCCGAGGGTCTTTCCCTTCAAGGATCTGTTCAATCGTCTGGCGGCTTTTTTCAATAAAATTGGCGTGAGCTGGAGTGAGGGGGATCTCCTGTTCCAAAACTTCTGGAGGAGGGAGAGTGGTGTCGAGGAGATCGGGGGGCAAGGCAAGAATAGTCATAGATTTTCAACTTACCAAACTTCCGAGTTTTTCAAAACCTTTGACTAGCCTCTTGAAAGGAGGTATAACTTTACTCCCTTTATGGAAGCATTCTTAGACTCTCTACTTCGTCTCAATCTTTGGATTTGGCGTCCCCTTTTTGTTGTGTTGATCGGGACGGGCCTTTTTTTGACCTACCGGTTGAAAGGGTTGCAATTCCGCTACCTTCTCTACTCGCTCAAGCTCGCCTTCACTAGACACGACGATGATTCTGAAGGAGATATCTCCCATTTCCAAGCTTTGATGACAGCTCTTGCAGCAACGATTGGGATTGGGAATATAGCCGGAGTTGCAACAGCAATTGCGATGGGAGGGCTCGGTTCTATACTCTGGCTTTGGGTCACGGCACTAATCGGGATGGCGACAAAGTATAGCGAGGCAGTTTTAGCGATTCGGTATCGTATTGTTGACGATCGTGGGGAGATGGCCGGTGGGCCGATGTACTACATCGAGCGAGGTCTAGGATGGAAACGGATGGCCGCGGCCTTTGCTTTTTTTGCCACGATTGCAACTCTATGTACCGGCAATCTAGTCCAGTCGAACTCCATTGCATCAGCCGTTACAGCCTCATTTGGAGTTGAAGCGTGGATCACAGGGGCCGTTTTAGCCTTTTTCACAGGTCTTGTTCTTCTGGGAGGAATCAGGTCTATTGGAGGAGTTACCTCATTTCTCGTTCCCTTTATGGCCGTTGCCTATATTCTGGGGAGCCTTCTAGTCCTCGCCTTTCGCTACGAGTACATCCCAGAGGCAATTGCAACGATTATTCGTTCTGCTTTTACCGGGCAAGCTGCAGTTGGTGGGTTTGCCGGTTCGACGATTATGCTCGCTGTACAAATGGGAGTGGCACGGGGAATTTTTTCAAACGAGTCGGGTTTAGGGAGCGCCTCGATTGCTGCTGCTGCAGCAAAAACAGATTACCCAAGTAGACAAGCACTCATCTCGATGACAGGTTCCTTTCTTTCAACAGTTGTCTGTACGTTCACTGGGCTTGCCATTGCGGTGACCCATGTGCTTGGTCAAACAGGACCCGATGGGAAGGTGCTCAATGGAGCTCCTATGACGATCTTTGCGTTTGCTGCGGCTTTTCCCTACGGCGGCTATATCGTCGTTTTTGGAAGCATCCTCTTCGGCTACTCAACGATCGTCGGATGGGCTTATTACGGAGAGAAGTCTGTTGAATATCTTGCAGGAACAAGAGCGATTCCTCTCTACCGAATCCTCTTTACTCTTGTTGTCTTTGTCGGAGTCTTGATCCCGATCGACATCGTCTGGATCCTAGCTGATATGTCCAATGCTTTTATGGCTTTTCCCAACCTCATCGGACTTCTTGCTCTTTCCTCCATCGTTGTCCGCGAGACAGACGTTTTTTTCCAAAAAACCGCCTCCGAACGCCTTTCCTAGCTTGAGCCTTTGGGGGTTAGAGTGTTTTAACAAGGAGCCTAGAACCTAGGTGAGGGAGGCTTGTTTCTGCTTGTTGTCGTGGAGCTCGCTTTTGGCGGAAGTAAGGGCGGCTTGTTGCTTAGCAACAAGAACCGGATCGGCTTTGGCAAGAAAATCAGGGTTGGCAAGGAGCTTTTCAAGCCTTTCCATGGTTTGTATGAGCTTCTCCTCTTCTTTTGCAAGGCGTACCTTTTCTCGAATCGTCATCTCTTCTGGTAGGGGGATAACGATTTTGAGGCTGCCTTTTTGTTTGCTTGCCGAGAAGCCAAGTGTAGGAGGAGTTTTCGTAAGATGGATCTTTTTGACGCGGACAAGGGCGGAGAGAATTGAGAGGACCTCTTCGGGGAAATCTCCCACGAGATAGACCTCTGTAGCCGTTTGTGGGGGGATTTTCATCTCACCGCGCAAGTTGCGGACTGCATATACGACCTCTTCTACAAGAGCAAATTCTCTTTCGATTTCAGGGAGGCGGTCGCTTTTTCGGATTACTTGAGGGTAGGGGGCGACAGTGCATGCAGGGGCTGAAAGGGCAACAAGTGTGGCCTTTGTGTAGGGATCTGAAGCTGTCTGCGATACATCGGGGAATCGAGACTTAATTCTTTGGAAGAGCTCCTCGGTAATGAAGGGGGCGATCGGATGAAGAAGGCGGAGGAGGTGGTCGAGAGCGATGACGAGGAGTTTCTGTTTGTTTTTCTTCTCTTTCTCGGTCCCGACTTTTCCAAAGAGGATCGGTTTTGCGATCTCAAGGTAATTGGCGCAAAATCCTTTCCAGAAAAAGTTGTAGCTTAAAGCGGCCGCTTGGTCAAAGGAGTAGCTGGAAAGAAAGGCATTTGCTTCCTCGTGGACTCTATTCAAGGAGGAGAGAAGCCATCGATCTTCAAGGGCAAGAATCGACTCATCCAATCCTTCTGAAAGTTCATCGGAAGTGAGTCCTTCCAAATTGAGGAGGACAAAGCGGGCTCCATTCCAGATTTTATTCGCAAAGTTGCGGAATTCATCAAAGCGGCGCCTGTCGAGATCGATCTGAGGGGATTGGTTGGCGCAAGAACAAAGAGACATCCGTATCGCATCGGTTCCATAATCCTCGATCATCTCAAGAGGATCGATCACATTCCCTTTTGATTTCGAGAGCTTTTCCCACTTGGAAAAGACCCCTTTAGGAAGTGGTTTACCCAGATCGTAGGACTTTTTCTCGTCACCCGTGATATAGGAAATTCCTCCCCCTTTTTCCGCGTGCCAATACGACTTCCCGTAGATCAGACCGTGGAGAAAGGTCTCTTTGAAAGGAGCTTGACCTGTCTCATACTCTCCCATCATGATCATCCGAGCGACCCAGAAAAAGAGGATGTCGTGTCCTGTCACGAGGACGCTATTGGGGTAGAACTTTTGGAAATCGGGAGTCTTCTCCGGCCAACCGAGGGTGCTCATGGGCCAAAGAGCAGAGGAGAACCAGGTGTCGAGCACATCAGGATCTTGGATCCACCGATCGGGCTCGTTTTTCACCTCTTCAGGTTCCCCTAGACCTGCATGGCAAAGGATCTTGTCAGGGTCATCTTTTGCATACCAGACCGGGATCCGGTGTCCCCACCAGAGCTGTCTGCTGATACACCAATCGCGGAGGTTTTCGACCCAATGGAAGTACGTGTTTTCCCATGTTTTGGGAATGATTTTGACTCTCTCTTCTCGAACGGCTGCCAGGAGCTTCTCTTTGAAGGGGGCCATTTTGATAAACCACTGTTTGGAGAGGTAAGGTTCAATCACAGCCTTGGAGCGGTAAGAGAGGCCGACTCTGTGGGTATGTCGCACCTTCTTCTCGAAAAGACCGAGTCTTTCCATCTGCAAGACAACAGCTTCTCGAGCCTCTTCTCTCCCCATCCCTTTGAAGGGTCCTCCGTTTTCGTTGATGTGGCCATCTGGAGTGAGGATGTTGATCATCGGCAAGTTGTGTTCCAGTCCCATCCTGTAGTCATTTGGATCGTGAGCGGGAGTGATTTTGACAACACCGGTCCCAAACTCAGGATCGACATGTTGGTCGCCAATAATCGGGATCTCTCTTTCCATGATTGGGAGGCGGACTTTTTTCCCAATGAGGGAGGCAAACCGGGGGTCTTTTGGGTGGACGGCAAGAGCCGTATCGCCGAGCATCGTCTCAGGTCTTGTGGTGGCGATCGTGAGATACTCTCCACTGCCTACAAGATGGTAGCGGAAGTAGTAGAGATACGAGCTACGCTCCTCATATTCGACCTCATCATCTGCAAGGGCTGTTTGGGTGACAGGATCCCAGTTGACGAGGTAGTCTCCTCGGTAGATATACCCGGCCTCATAAAGCTTATGGAACATCGTCCGAACAGCCTGGTTACACCCCTCGTCCATGGTGAAGCGGAGGCGGGAGAAGTCGCAGGAGGAACCCATTCGCTTCAACTGTTCTAAGATCGTCTTCTCACTCTTCTCTTTCCATGCCCACACTTTTCCGAGAAACTCTTCCCTATCGTAATCAGTCCGCCGCTTCCCCTCGGAGGCGAATAGATGCCTTTCGACAACCGTCTGGGTAGCGATCCCTGCGTGGTCGGTTCCTGGAACCCAGAGAGCCTCATAGCCACACATCCTCTTCCATCGGATGAGAATATCTTGCAGAATATTGACAAGGGCGTGTCCCATATGGAGGACCCCTGTCACATTCGGAGGAGGAATCACAATGCAATAGGGAGGCTTATCCGACCCTGCATCGGCCCGAAAAAAGCCCTTTTCCTCCCAAAAGCTCAGCCACTTCTCCTCGGCCTTCTTTGCATCGTAGACTGTCTCGATCTCTTCTTCCATAACCCACGAAAGTATACCCCCCTACTCTTGAAAAACTCAAGTTGAGGTTGACTTTTGGATGCAATTAAAAGTGGAGCTTATATCGATAACCTTACTCAGTGGAGCTAGGTGGTTCTATTTAAAGACTTAACCCAAGTTCCCATCCTCAGGCACAAAGTAGGTGGTGTTCTTACTCATCCCGCAGAGGACAATGAATACGCAAACTTTTTACTAACAAGACACAA
>JAAKFR010000110.1 GCA_011064985.1 Chlamydiota bacterium | reverse complement strand
GAAGTCTAATGAAATGAGATCCTCTTTCATGAGCGTACTCCTTTTTTTGAAGATTTATTTTGTTTTAACCTTCAAGGATACGCTCAATTTATTTTTTCCGGACACAACTTTCGGTTATACCTCCAAAATCGAGCCGTAGCGTACGAATTTTCCTTTGCAGCCTTAGAACAAAAATCTACACAGCTTCGTCAGCAAATCACACATCACAGAAATTTGCTCGAAATGATGCATGCCTCAACCAACAATCAGGAAGGAATTTATGAGGGGGCAAATCAACGACTTGGAAAAGAGCTAGGGGTTGAAGTTGCTAAATCAAAAAAGAAATTAGCCTTTATCTTAGATGGATTGGGTAAGGCTCTTCAGACAGCAGCTTCGGTTGCAACAATTTGGAATCCTGTGGTCGGTGGTGTACTTGGTGCTGCAGCTAGTGTTGTAGGAGTAGGAAATAGCGCTGTCAATCAAAAAATCCAAAAAAAAGAACTCTTGCAACAAGAGAAGATCGCTGAATTAAGACAACGGGCTGGTCTAGCCCAAGCAAGAACCTCTATTGGGAAAGAGCGTATGCAGGTTCATATTGGGGCTATAAAGAAATTTGTCGGAGATGTTCTTTCCGATTCTGATATGAATCCACAGTTCCAGCTTGATGTGATTGACGAGGTTTCTTTGGAAATTGAAAAGCAGTTGAAAGACTTAGAAGTTGCCCCCCTTCCTCAATTAGCCTTATCTCTAGGCATCCCAGTTGATGAAACTTCAGAGAGTGCGCGAGAATTTGTTGAAGTGCTCAAGACCCCGAAGTCGGAAGCGCAGCTTGCTCCTTCCATTGCTCTTGGGAAAAAGGCAATGGAGTCGATTGCTCAGCAAGTAAAAGAAGAACACGATACAAAAAAAAGACGAGCTCTGCAAAATGCATATGCTCATGCCGTCTCAGTTGTGCAACACCTTGAGAGGAGTAATACTCCCGAACGAATCGCAACTATAGAACAAAAAGAGACGCTGCAAAAAGAACTCTTAGAACTCCAAAAGGAAAAAAAGTTAAGAGAGAAAACGATTGAACTTGAAGTGAAAGTCTGGAAGTTTTCCACTTCTATCCAAACCTTTTGGAGTTTAGATGATCCGGAAGTGGCTCGATCTTTAGCTCTTTCTTCTAAGCTCAATGAACAGTATCGAAAAGCGACAGAGGTCCAACGTAAGGCTATTTTGGGTGGTTTAGATGCCTTAGATGATTTTGTGAGAGTACTTGGGAATTTCCGTGGTGTGGGAAAAGCTCCCCAGGTTATCCAGCTCACAAAAGCATTTTATTATCTGTGTGACCAATCTCGTCTTGGATATACCATACACCTAGCAAAAACCTCCCATGCATGGAATTCCGACAATTTTATGAAGGGGATCGGGGGTTCTTTAGGTCTTTTGACAACCTGCTTTATTTCACCTGTGCAGATCGCTACATCTGTTCTTTGTACTTACTTGGCAGCAAAGGAATTATTCTCTCCCAGTGAGCAAGGCCCCGATTTACAGCTCATGGCTGTGCAAGAGATCCAAAATGTATCTCAACAGATTGTTGATCTGAGTAGGTACTACGGAAATGTTTCTGGAATTCTCTCAAAACAAAATGAGCGGCTGGAGAAACATCTTACAAAACTTGAACAGAAGATGGAGGCGCAAACACGGACGATTTTGCGGGAAATCTCTTCTAGCCGAAAGCAAATTACACAAACAATCGAAATGGGAAGATCTGAAAGTAAAGTCGATCATGTCGATACAGACAACAATTCCCTCATTTTTCCGTTATTTGACGTAGTAGATAAGGCCAAGAATTCTCCTCGGCAATTTCGAAATGCACTTATGGGAAATGTACGTGGGGTCCTTAGAAGAATAGAAAATCTAGTATCTGATCCACGGAGAAATGGTTTTAAAAAACTAGGAGAAGAGAAGATTCAGGAAAAATACCCTCTAGAACTTCTTTCAGAAGACCCTGAGTATTTTACGGGGCTTTTTGCAAGCACTCTCCATAATAAACCCATGCCAACTCCTCAATTAGATCTATATCTCTCTTTGTTGAGGGTGTTTAATGAAACTGCTCAGCTTTTGACTAGGGTTCGGCTTGGAAAAAAAGATCAAATGGATTTAGAGAGCAGTAGAGGGGCTATTCTGGAAAAAGGTGTTCAGCTTCTCTCTTTTTTACACCAACTCCCTTTAGCTATCCAAAAATGTGCAGAAGCGCAAAATGCTCTTCTCCATTCTTTGAAAAAGCGACAGGTCGAGATGGCAGGTAGGCAGAAAAATATTCGGCAATATGCGATTGAGACAACTTCCCTTGCTCAACTAGAGGAAGATCAATTAGTGACTGGTGATAAGTTTGCCCTTTTCAATCTCAGACAGTTTTTCCAAATAACTACTGAGGAATATGACAAGATAGATGATATAGTGACGGTCTCAGATGCTACCCATATAGGTGATGCAATTTATCAGAACGTTCGCAATGAGGTGCCAACCTGTGTAAAATGTGGTGCTGCAGGTGGTGGAGTTTTGGGACTTGCAGCTGGAGGTCCACCGGGAGCACTGGTTGGATCAGCCTTTTTCGGGACTTTTAGTGCGGGACTTGCTGTCACAGTTGGAACTGCAAGAGGTTTTCTCTCTGGCATTGCTGGTGAGTATCAGGAATGTGATAAACTTAGACCTGTCAGATCTTTGCTTCAAGACCGCTATACATCTCCTAAGTGGCTCTCTGTAAGTTCTAAACAATCCCCATCCTCGGTACGTATTTCCTTTGGAACAGCAGAGAAGCTCAACCAGCTTGTGATACGCAAAGTTTCCTATCTAACTCCCTTTTCGAGAGTGAATACCTGGACAAATCCACAAGCCGAAAGAAATTTTAAGGTTTTAACTCTGACGTATTCAAAAGATGGAAAAAGCACGGTTTTTCTCAATGAGCATTTTTCGGAAGTAGATGTATTTGATCATGCTCAATCAGAGCAATTCAATCGTTTTAAATTAGAAGAGTACAAGGAGTGTGTTTCACAATTAGCAACTGAATATAAAACATTAATTACTGAAAGCACGGCCACTACTATATTTGACCAGAAATTCCTAGAAAACAGTACCCTCATTCCTCCTATAAATTGCGATCTGACCCCCCTTTTCTTTCCAAAGAGTTTGCTTGAAAAGCTCGATCGACTTATGGAAGGGGACAAACGACGCCTAGAGCTCTTGGGGCATGGGACTTTGATCCCTTTCTATGACTTCTCAAAGGATTCAGATGGAGATCAATATCAACTTTCCATTCAGTATCGTTTTTTTTCTAGTACTCAAGAAAGTAGAAATGGCACCGACTTTGTTAAAATACCGGTAGCATCCATAGATTCTCTCTCTGTTCATGCCTTTTCAGTCCCTGTCATCGAAGCTTCAGAGGACCACCCCAAAGGGATGATCAAACCGGGTAGAGTGAATCATTCAGAGGTCCTGGTTCAGTGGATGTATACCGGGTACGTGAAGGGGTTAGGACTTCCCTCTCATGAGAGCGTCCAAGTGTCTGAAACATATGTCTATCCTGTAGAATCTTTCTATCCAGGTTTTCATCAAATGTGGGAGAATGGGAAGGAAAGAATTACATTTGATCATAAGATACTAGAGTATCAACAAGCTGATTTTACTCTTTACGAAGAGCCTAATAGGACTGACATTTTCAACCAATCCGTAATAGAACCGCTTGAATTTGAGCTGTATAAGAAGAAGCTGTATACTTCCAAAGCCTTAGTGGAGCTAACTGTTCATTCAGAAGATACCCTGGAAAAGTTTTCTCAGATAGGTTTTGTAAGTGGACAGAATATTGAAATGGTTTGTCAGCAGGTTGCCGAACAGGAGACTTTCTCCGACCTGGTTCCTGGTATGGTACAGGCACGATTAAGCTCAGTTATAGCATCACTACCACCAAATAAACTATATCCGGAACTGGTAAAGGAGATGTTCTCTCTTGATCCATTGGGAGAATTTATTTCTCCTGTGGTTGGTGATACCAATTCTCTTGAGAAACTCATGAAGAAATTAGTCACTCAATAGAAGGGAATCTAAGGAGTGAGAGTGACAAATCTGATTTGAAATCAGCAGTCGATTATAGATTTTATGGGCATACGTACCTGCTGGATCGTGGTTGTTGGCTCGTTTCCCCGCCTCTTCCAGTTCATGCGGGATCTTTTTAGGAAAGTAGGAGGGTGGTATTGGGTTCATACTCTTTTTTGTCTTAATAGGGCACAGGGAGGCGTTCAAAGATCGGACGCTTCACTATTCTAAGAATTCGGACATTTTGGAAGGTTTTTTGTTCGAATAGGGATTTGATTTCAAAAGTACTTGAATGTTAAGTATATATAAAATATACTGACTGGTATGAATGCGCTAGACAGTCTCAATTTCAGTTCTTTGCCGGAAAGTGGGGTTTGGAATACCACAGAGCGAGCGGAATATCAGGAGAAATCCCGTTTCCATCGATTCACCCATTTTCGGGAGGGGCGTCAACTGCACAAGGCCTTTTATCAGACGCTCATCGGGAAGCTCGATGAGGTGTATCAGATTGGGGATGTCCAAAGGACAGACCGGATTTTCCGGAAAATCTGCACGAATCAAGGGATCGGGTGGAGCAAGTCAAAGACGTTGACTACCGAAACGTTGCAAAAGATCAAAACTGCCTTTGACAAGACTCTTCTCTACAACGGAAAAGGGGTCCAATGTCGTGAGGAGTACCCCCCTGCATTACGAGACGCGTGTCACTATCTTTTTTGCATGCATGATGAAGTGCCAGAGGAGCTTGTGAATGGATCAAACGTTAGGAAAATCCTCTGGCGACCAGATTCCGCATTTTCTACCGCTTTTCGGAATGAGTTAGAAGGGGTGATGAAATCTGCGCTAGAGGCCCGTCAGGAAGCTCAATACGACTCAACACTCTTTGCCGCTTTTATCCACAATATCGTAGGTCTCCTCCCATTCTCCTACCCCCAAGAGGGTGAAACGATCCAGATTCCTGTTCAGAAGGGAGAGAATTGGGAGATGGCCACCTACACGGTCGACAAGAAGTTCGCATTGAGCCCCTCTTGGTTCTCCTCTCCACTGCCCGCCTATGGGCTGACGTCAGAAAATGGCCCTCCAATGCTCATCTTTTTGGGAACGACTTATCCGGCAGGGGAGGGATTTGCCGCGACCCTTTTCTCCGACTTTACTCCTGGACTTTCAGTTGGCCACGCTCCCTTTTTGTATGGGAAAGAGGAGATCGCGGAGTGGCTTGGTGGGAAAGAGAATGTCTCTGTTTCAGGGATCAGCTTAGGGGGAGCGCTTTCTTTGCATGCAGCGCGGTATTTTCCTCAAGTTTCAGAGGTCTACGCATTTAATCCAGCGGGACACTATCCATGGAATGGGCAGAAATTCGGAGGAAAGGGGCCTAACATCCATATCTACAGCCAGAAAAATGACCTCGTATCGACAATGGGCTTTTTCCCCGAAGGGGAGAATGTAGAGGTCTACAGGGTGTTAGGAACGGAGGATGAGCCCTTTTTCAAGGCGCATGCCCGCTCCTATTTCGGAGCAGATCAGGTCTCTCTTCTCAAATCTTCTCCCGAGTTTGAAAACAGCCGGATCGAAAGGCGGATTCTCACCGGCCTCCACATGATTGGTAGCTCCATTGTCTTTCTCCTTGTCCTGCCTTTCCACCTCATCTTCCGCTTGATCCAGCTCATCGAGGGGGCGATCTCCTCCTGCTTCTGCTCTGAACAAGATTCTGAGGTCCTCCCCCAAACCACCTAATTCGCGCGGGTGCAATTAAAAGTGGAGCTTATATCGATAACCTTACTCAGTTGAGCTAGGTGGTTCTATTTAAAGACTTAACCCAAGTTCCCATCTTCAGGCACAAAGTAGGTGGTGTTCTTACTCATCCCGCAGAGGACAATGAATACGCAAACTTTTTACTAACAAGACACAAAGCTTCAACACAAAGACACAAAGACACAAAGGATTTCTTAAATC
>JAAKFR010000011.1 GCA_011064985.1 Chlamydiota bacterium | reverse complement strand
CCGTAGCGACTTGGCTGTATCCTAAGAGTCTTCCTAATTCCATAGCTCCTGGTGCTACAGCAAGCATCCCTAGTACTACGCCGGCCACTTTGGCTGCTTGAGGCTCTAGTCTCCTCAAGTACTTCTCTTTGCTTACCTTCCGGATCGAAGAGAAGATCCACCCCTTATCGATGAAATACTGCACCTTCTTCCCAGAAAACTCCACCCAGGCTCCTCCTATCTCACAGGTAAGCGCTTTTCGTAAACTGCCACGGGTCTCGTATCTTTCAAATCCATTCTCACTTCTGTGGAGGAAATACGACTTCGTCTCTTCCATCACCTTGATTGTATCAAAAAGACAAGAGCTTCTCAGGTACTCATGCACTTTTTCTTGCGAGGTAAATCGTTTTCCGTGGCAAACGAAGGTTCCGTTTCGTGTTTCCAGCTCAATTGTCGTGTGCGTACAAACCATCATCGGTCCTTCCTCAGGGTTTCTATAACTTTTGTTCTAAGACTATTCCCTCAAAGAAAAAAAGTCCAAGGAAAATGGGTGCTAGTTTTTGGGAGCGAGGGAAAGCTTGGTGATGGGGGTATTTCCGGGGAGTTTGAGATAAGCGTGGTTGTTTTCGAGGGATTGGATTTGGGTGGGAGAGATGAAAGGGGCTTTCTTTGATTGGAGGGAGAGGTTGACGCCATCTCGGACTTGATGGGCGCCGTAGGAGATCCCCTCTTGGTACTCTTTGATTTCAGCTTCGCCGAGAGATCGGGAGATCTTTTGAGCTGTTTTGGGGTCGTGCTCGGCAAAGATGAGGCGGGTGGCGCAAGTTTCCTAGGATTGTTTGGAAGGCAGCTCTTCCGTAGATCTCCTCGAGTTGGGCGGAGCTTTGGAGGGCTAGGAGTGCGCCAAGCTCCGTATTTCCTTCCTTCGGTGATGAGAGAATCGAGGGCTTGGAGTTTCTGGAAGATGGGGAGCTCGTCAATGACAAACCAGACCCGTCTTTGGAGGTCTGGGGAGAGGTTGAGGAGGCTTCTTGTGGCGGTAGAAAACCAGGAGGAGAGAAGTGAGTTGAGGGTGGCTCTTTCGGAGGGTTTGGTGTAGAGGAAAAGCCTGTCAGGGCTTGGATCTTGGATCCAGGTTTTGATGGAGAAGGGTGTGGTGGTGTCTGAGAGGTGTTCTAGGCAGGTGAGGTAGGAGGCGGCAACAGACCGGATCGAGGCGACTGTTTTCTCCGAGTGGATGTCGATGTGGGCAGTTGCTTTGGTCCCTTCGAGGAATTCGGCGAGCTTGTCGAGTGGTTGATAGAAGAGCCAGTGAGAGAGCTCTGAGGTTCTTTTGGTATCGGAGAGTTTTTGTAGGAGTATGGAGAGGAGGGTCCTGGCGGCTGTCCTCCAGTAGTTTTCGTGGTCGCTTAGGGTTTCCTACTCCAGATTCTTTGGCAAGTGCAAGGGGTTTTGTGTAGAGGGAGGTTTCTGATGAGGATTCACTTTGAAACTGCTCTTGAGCTTTTTGGTTGGAGGTTTGGATTTTGGAGGTGACTTGTGCAAATTGCTTGTCGTGGGTTTCCTGGGTTTGAGCAAAGTGGGAAGAGAGGCCTTCTTGTTTTTGAGATATGGGAGCAGAGAATTGTTGTTTGAAAGAGGAGAGTCTCTCTTGCCAATTGGCATGAGCTTCATGGCTGGTACTGGCTATTTATGGAAAGGAGTGCTCCACTTTTAATTGCACCCTATCAATGGTCTTAGATTGACCAAAAGGGGGAGGACACTCTACAATGGAGCCCTTCACTTCAAGCCCAGGTGGTGAAATTGGTAGACACGCCAGATTTAGGATCTGGTGCCGCAAGGTGTGTAGGTTCGAGTCCTATCCTGGGCATTCTTATGTTTGGATTATTTGCTATTATAATCTCATCTTTAACTCTGATTACATCAGTAATAGCAAGCATTTCTGTAGAATTTTTAATACTTTCGCTCGCTTGATCTTTCCGGGAAAGTGACCCCTTGGGCAAACCTCCCTGCTTCAGAGATCCGCGCTCTTTACCTTTACTCCCCACTGCTGATAGGTCTCTATTTGGGAGCAGGCTTGGGCTCGCGCTTGGCCAGCCCTCACCCTAGGAATCGGTTTTTAGACCTCCTCATTTTTTCTGAATTTTGATGATGACATCATCAATAATCGAGTTATGAATGCATCCCCTCATTTCATTCCTCGGTGGATGAGCCATCGGATTCAGAAGCTATTCCAGAATTTTTCCTGTGTAGTTCTTACTGGAGCGAGGCAAGTGGGGAAAAGTACTCTGCTGCGTCATCTATTTCCCGATATTCCGTGCATCGTGTTTGATCCTGTGCACGATATTCTCAATGCGAGAAGCGATCCGGAGCTTTTCTTGCAAAGTCGTCCCCCACCTTTGATCCTGGATGAGATTCAGTACGCTCCTGAGCTTGTGCCTGTCTTGAAGAGATGGATCGATAGAGATAGGAGCCCTGGCCAGTATATCCTGACCGGCCCGCAGCAGTGGGGTGTATTGAAGGAAGTAGCCGAAAGTTTGGTGGGTCGAGCTGTGATCACACACTTAGAAGGGTTCTCTCTATCGGAGATTTCTGAAGAGAAGAGGTCTTCAGGATGGCTTGAAAGGTGGCTTACCGATCCAGAGTCCTTCTTCGACCATCCCCTCTCACGGTTTGCTGTTCCTTATCTCTTGCCTGAGTTGATTTGGAGGGGCTTTCTCCCGGAGACGTATTCTCTTGAACTGGAATTCATTCCCGATTTCCACGCCTCCTATCAGAAAACCTATATCGAAAAAGACATCCGGGTACTAGCAGAGGTTTCTGATCTCCATCAATTCAGCCGCTTCGTCCGTTTAGTGGCTGCACTGACCGCTCAAGAGGTAAATTATAGTCAACTGGGGAGAGAGATTGGGATTACACCCCAAACAGCGAAAAGGTGGCTTTCGCACCTTGTCCACACTTTTGAGTGGTTTGAGATTCCCGCTTTTGCAAATAACGCAATCAAACGGGTGAGTGGAAAGCCGAAGGGATATTTTGCCGACACGGGGCAAGTATGTTTTTCTCAGATGATCTCTTCTAAGGAGGCGATTTTGGGGCACCCTCTTTGGGGGGGCCTTTTTGAGAACCTCGTTGTCACAGAACTGCGTAAGCAATCGATGTACTTCTCCACTCCTCCTCAGTTCTATCACTGGAGGATCCATAGTGGTGCGGAATGCGATTTGCTCCTAGAGCGAGATGGGAAGTTTTACCCTCTTGAGATCAAGGGGAAGAGCCATCCGAGTAAAAAGGATGCCAGAGGAATCGAAACCTTTCGTCAATCCCATCCTCATCTCAATGTCCAAAGAGGGCTCATCCTCTCTACGGCCGAAGAGGCTTACCCTGTGACTGAGCACGATTGGGTCGTTCCGTGGGATATGGTCTGATAAAACGTTAAATTTAGGGCAAAATCGAAGATTTTTTCCTCTCGGGTAGGAGAGGGGAAGAAAGCTTTTAGGGTAGAAAAGATTTGAAAAAAGTGGTATGATGTGGCTGTAAGAGAATGTAACCAAGGAGGTTAAGGGAGATTCTCGTAGCAGTTAACATTATTAACTTTTTTAAGAGAGGTGTAAGATGCGTAAGCTTAGTAACGCTTTCTTATGCAGCTTAGTGATCTCTGCCATGGCGATTATGCCAGGTTTTGCTTTAAGTCCACGAGGGGGGCATGAAGAGGTGGATGACGTCCCTTCAACTGTCCGCTTTTTCGGGGGAGATGAAGACGGTGGAAATGGAGCAAAAGATCACAATACTTCAAAAAATGGGGGAGATACAACTGATCTTAAGGATCAAGGTACTTCCGGAAGTAGCAAAAGTAATCTAGGGGATCAAGATAAAACCGAAAAAATGCTCGAGAAAAATCGAGAAGAGGGCATGAAAGAAATAAAAAAACATGCTCTTCCTCAAGTTGAAAAGACCGCTGCTAGATTCCAATTCTATTACGGAAGACCTTATTACTACAGACCTTATTATCACTACTACCCATATCGACCATACTATCATCGACACTACTATCACCCATATAGACCTTATTACTACAGATGGTAGGGGGTAAATGAAAAAATATTTGCTCTTGGTTCTGTTTGTGTGTGGAGTTGGAGCTATATGGATGGGAGTCGGGGGGGTATCCAAACAAAATCCCATAGAGGCAGATGACAAAATCGCCTCAGTTCAGTTTGGATACAAAAGACCCTTTAGTTTTTACTACCCCTATTCGTATAAGTTCTACTATCCACACCCACAGTATCGTCCGCAAAAAGCGGCTGCATGCTACTGGGTGTACGTAAATGGAACCTATGTTTACCAATGTAAGTAAAGCTGTGTAAGGATATCAATCCTAGGCTGGCCATCAACATCGATGGCCAGCCTTTTTTGTTCTATCCAAGAACTAAAATAGAGTGTATCATTGCCTCCCCTATGAAGCCAAATGCTCTTAAATCTCCCTTTAGTTTTGCCGAGCGTCGCCCCCTCCTGTCTGATGGGGTCTTTTACGTGCCAGAGTACTACCAGGATTATGCTCAATTCCCTTTTCCAGCATGGGACTCTTGTGAGCTATTTGGAAACGAGCACCCTGTCTCTTTAGAGTTTTGCTCTGGGAATGGAGATTGGATCATCGAAAAAGCAAAGAGCCACCCGGAGAGAAATTGGGTGGCTATCGAAATTCGGTTCGATCGAGTGAGAAAAATCTATGCAAAGCGGCAGATTCTGGGGCTCAAGAATCTCCTCATTGTGTGCGGAGAGGGGAAGACATTCTCACAGTGGTATCTCAAAGACCAATTGGTTAGTGAGAGCTATATCAACTTCCCCGACCCTTGGCCCAAGAAGCGGCATGCAAAGCACAGGCTCCTCTCTCCCTCTTTTGTTGCGGAGCTCGAGCGGATTCTCAAAGAGGGAGGGAAAGCCCATTTTGTCTCTGATGATCTCCGGTATATGGAAGAGAGCGTCGCCCTTTTTGAAAACTCTTTTCTTTTTACTCCCCGGTTTCCGCATCCTTATTACTCTACTGACTCCTTTTGTTATGGTGTCTGCTCTTGGTTTGAGACCTTGTGGAGAGAAAAGGGACGAGAGATCAGATACGCCTTTTTTGATCGTAAGGGGGGAGCATGTCCCTAATCGAATCGGGTTTTGGGCAAGGGGTCACCTGGAATGGAGGCTCTTTTTTTCCTGAGATTTATGACGGAAGAGGAGAGGTACCTAGCTCTTTTAATGTGGGGAGGGTACACCTAGATGCTTCTCTTCGCTCTCTCCTTAGGTGGGAGGAGGAGCTCTCCCAAGCGATCCGGTTTGTACGAGATGGAAAGGCCCTTTTTTGGGAACTCGATTTTGGCAGAGGAGAGTGTTTAGGGGAGGAAGAGCACTATCTACCTCTAGAACTTGCCTCGCGCCACTTTGTGGAAAAAGTCTATCCAGATTATTGCGAGAACACTTTTGGGGTTGGGATCTATCGAGGGGAGCTCCCAAGTGATTCTGCCTATCGAGCTCTTCGCTCTTTGGGGGCTTTTCTTCCAGAAAACGCCCCCCTCTTTCTTCTTCTCGATACGAGCTCTATCGAAGAGCGAAGTCTCTATTTTTCGACCCTTAGCCCCTTTGCTTACGGCCCCTTTTCTCTTGCGATTCGAGGGGAGTGGCAAGGGAAATATCCATACGCTTTCCCTTCCTTTAGCTGGGACTCAGGTCCTTCTCCCTGGGGCTACATAGGAACGAAACAAGGAGAGAAGCTCGCCTCTAGGGAGCTCCCTACAGCCATTTGCTTGCCTGAAGGAGAAGAGGGGTGGAAAGAGATCGAAAAGATCTTAGACCATTTGGGTGATAAGCCCTTTCGAGCTATCCCAGAGAGAGTGTTGACCCACGAGTGGGATGGGGTTGAGAGACTCTACGTCCCAAGCAGAGGGATCTCTTTCCAAGGTGAGAGGAAACTGCGCGGCTTTCTAGCCGCCGGCGGACACATCGAACGTTTTTAGTCAACTCCCGCTGGAACTTTTCTCTCTTCAAAAACAGGAAAAAAACGTGTTCTCATCATCTCCTTTGAAAAAATAAAGCTAACCACAGTGATTTGAATCAAATGCGATTGAATTTTATTTATTACCACAGAGAACACAGAGGGCACAGAGACACAAAGGATTTCTTAAATCCGGCCTCCTCCTCGTAAGAGGAGTTTTTCTTAAGGAGAGAGCAAAAATGGAAAATAAAATCGAACAATAACATGAGGAATTTAACATTTCTATTTTCCATTTTTGCTCTCTCCTTAAGAAAAAAGACCCTTCGGGTCAGGCCGGATTCTTCGTGGCTTTGTGCCTTTGAGTCTTCTGTTCTCGTTATTTCCCAGTAGGGGGCATGCAAGAGCCTGGTATGCTTTGTGTCTGAAGACCAGAATCTTGGGACTTTAACTGATTTGGGTTACACCCAAGATAAATTCTCTCCGTGCTCTCTGTGTTCTCTGTGGTTGAAATAAAACTCAATAACTTGGGTAACGTTTTTAGAGCTTGTCGATCTGGTGGAGCATCGCTTCGGCCTCTGGGAATCGCTCTGCTCTCTTCCCCGTTCTTTTAGCTGAGAATTGGCTGAGAATCTTGTTGGCAAGGACTTTTCCCAGCTGCACCCCTTCCTGGTCAAACGAGTTGATGTTCCAGCAAAAACCCTGGAATGCGATGGTGTTTTCGTAGTAGGACAAGAGACCTCCCAGTGTGAACGGATCGAGCCGTTTTGCAAGGAGGATCCGGTTCGGACGGTTTCCTGGAAAGACCTTGTTCGGATTGTCGCTTCTCTGCCCCTTAGCAAGAGCAATCGACTGGGCTAAGAGATTGGAGAGGAGCTTCTCTTGGGAGGTCGTCTCCTGGACATTTCTGTCCTCTCCATACTGATTCTCTCTAAAGCCGATAAACTCAATCGGGACGACGTTTGTCCCTTGGTGGATGAGTTGGTAAAACGAGTGTTGCCCATTTGTTCCTGGCTCTCCCCAAACGATTGGACCTGTGTCAAAATCGACCGGGTGCCCCTCCTTGTCGATCCGCTTCCCGTTCGACTCCATGTTGCACTGTTGCAGATGGGCGGGGAAACGGAGGAGAGCTTGGCTGTAGGGGAGGACAGCGAGCGTCTGGTGGTGGAGGAAATTCCGGTTCCAAATCCCGAGCATAGCCGAGAGCATCGGGAGGTTTTCCATCATGTTTGGATTGAGCGCAATCCGATCCATCTCGTGGGCCCCTTTGAGGATATTTAAGAACTGGTCATACCCCAAAGCAAAGGCGAGCATCACCCCTCCCACCATCGAGGTAGCCGAGTAGCGCCCTCCGATGTAGTCTTCCATGTAGAAAGAGGCGAGGTAGCGCTCTTTGTTATCCATCGGGCTTCCCTTACTCGTTACTGAGATAAAGTGTTTTGCAGAAGAGCAACCTGCTTCTTCAAAATACTTACGGGCGATCTCTTCGTTGGTCAGGGTTTCAAGAGTGGATCCCGATTTCGAGACGACCACAACGAGTGTCCTTTTCGGATCGACGTTGCGGAGAACAGCAGCTGCATCGTCGGGATCGACGTTGGAGATGAAGTGGACGTTGCGGTTTGGCTTTTGGAAGGCTTTGAGGGCAATATAGAGGGCGCGAGGTCCTAGATCAGACCCTCCGATCCCAATTTGAATCAGATCGGTATACGTCTCCTTTCCCTCTAGGGCGCTCATAAAATCTTTTAATTTCTCACACTCTTTTTTTTCAGCTTCGGCCGCTTTACTCGCCTCTTTTCCTGGATTGGGATGGAGGAAAAAATCGCGCATGGCGGTGTGGAGGACCTTCCGGTTTTCGCTTGGGAATTCTTCGATTTTGTTGATCACATCACCTCGTTGCATCGCCTCCATCTTCTCAAGGAGCTTTGCTTCGTGAGAAAGTTCCCGCAAAGCATGGAGAACATCATCGGTTACCCTTTCTGTGCCGAATAGAAGGCGAAATTCCCCAGCATGTGCCGAGAATCTTTCGATCCTCTCAGGGGAGAGACTCCCTTCAACGGTCAGGTCGTAGGGGTTAGCAGCTAGCCCCTTTAAGATGTTTACCGCCCGGTAGTGGCGGTAGCTAGAATTTATTTGTGTCTGTGATTGAGCCATATCTTCTCCTCAAATATCATTTGTACTAATTGTTTTTATCGTCCGAATAGGGGATAATAGGCAACATGAAAATTCCAAAAAGAGAATCTCGCTGCTCACAACATGGAGAATTCTTTCTCCCAGAGCAAGAGGTTATCTCCCTTCTCAAAAAAGAGGAAGAGGAGTGGAAGAGGCAAGATTTTTGTGTTGCCTGTTGGGAGAAAGAACCACGTAAGGGCATCTACTTCCGAGCAAAAATCCCTGCACCGCAGAAAAAACAGATCTCGCCAGATAGCAAGGCCCTTACGCTTTTCCAACAGCTTATAGAGACAAAGGAAAATCCCAAATTTCTCTCTCTTCTCACCCTCTACTTAGTCTGGAAAAAACAGCTCATCAAAAGAGCAAACTCCCTCTATGAAGTAGCTGAAACCGAGGAGCTCTTTGAGGTCTCTCACCCCTACATCTCCCCGGAGGAGGGGAAAATATTGGCCACCCAACTCACCGAGCAGCTCGATGGAAACACTCGCTGATTTTCTCGCCTATCTCCGCTCTGAAAGGGGACTCTCTCCCCATACCATTACAGCCTACGAATACGACGTCTCTACCTTCCTCAAAACGGGGAAACCCTTTACCCAAGAAGGGATCATCAATCATCTTGCCGAGAAAAAGCGGGAAGACCTCGCCTCGTCCACTCTAGCAAGAGCTCTTGTCTCTCTCAAAGTCTTCTTCCGTTTCCTCTTCCGAGAAGGCCACCTGGAAAAAGACCTCTCTAAGCTTCTCGATACCCCCAAGCTCTGGCAGCTCATCCCCGAAGTTCTCACCCCACAAGAAGTCGATCGCCTCCTTGCTGCCCCCGACCCCTCCACCCACATCGGCATGCGCGATCGGGCGATATTTGAACTCCTCTACGCAAGTGGCCTCCGCGTCTCTGAGCTCTGCACGCTCTCCCTCTACGACCTAGACGACACCTCCCTCAGAGTCGAAGGGAAAGGGGGGAAGCAGCGGGTAGTCCCCTTCGGAAGAAAAGCGCTAGAGGCTGTCGATGCCTACCTCGCCACCTACCGGGAGAATTACGCCACAAGAGAAAATCTCCCCCTCTTCCTCTCTCTAAAAGGGAAACCACTCGACCGGATCACCGTCTGGCGGAGGATCAAACACTACGGGAACAAGATCGGCCTCACCAAGAACCTCTCGCCTCACACCCTGCGCCACTCCTTTGCCACCCACCTGCTCGAAAACGGGGCCGACCTCCGGATCATCCAAGAGATGCTTGGCCATGCCCACATCGGCACCACCGACCGGTACACCCACGTCTCCAAATCCCACCTCCAAGCAGCCTTCTCTCGCCACCACCCCCGCCCTTAAAGGGACAAAAAAAACCTGCTCAAAAGCCACGCTTTATCCTCGCACGCAAAGGTAGCTTAATCTTCTTCAGTCAGATTTGGGTTTTTCTGCCTCAAGCAGATGAAAGGAGAGTCTTCACTTAATACTTTCTCAAATAGGGGGTTGGATATTACACTATTGGCGGGTAAGAGGATGCTCAAATCGGATGCCACGACAGCAATTCCCGCTATTTTTTTTCCAGCTCTTTTGCTAGGAAAAAAGAAGGTATTTTCTCTCGAAAATCGACCGTAAATAAAATTCCATTTACCTTCTTTAAAGCGAACGAACAAAAATGCGCACTCCCCGCTCAAAAGCACTTCTGAGGCTGTTTTGGATTTTGAGGAGCGTTTTTTTCTCTATGTAAATAACTGAGCATCAAACTTGGAAATAGCGGGAATTGCTGATACCATGATGACCCCCGCTCCTATGATCATCCCATAAGAAGCAGCAGGTGAGAGGGCAACTATCCCAGTTACCCCTAAAATCCCCACTACAGACAAGGTGATAGAGGCTATAATGTCAAATCCAAGTGCTCTAATTGCAATTTCCATCCAAAGTTGTTTATCTTCAGGCTTTTTAGTGCCGTCAGCATAATGGTTGTCAAATCCACCGAAGCAACAGTTAGAATAAGCTGCAGCAGCTAGCACTTCTTCTCCTTTTGTTAAAGCTTTCCTATGAAACAGTAGCATGAACAGATATTAAGGTTCAATAAAAAACCTACTTTTGTGACCACAAGATGAGCATGTCCTCAGGGTAAAAAGAATACAAACATGATAGACAGGATCGCTTGACGAGCGACAGGATAAGATAATACTTCCTCAATTAGGCGTCGGAAAAGCCTGCGGCATCCCCTAGAGCCGAGAGCTTAAAGGCAAAGAGGAAGGCTTGTTTATTTTTGTTACTTAATCCTGCTGCATTTGTTGCGTTTTTGGGATAGAGATCGAGAAAAGGTCCACATGAGTGGGCGTCTGGGCTGGGATCGGCTTCATCCCTTACTCTGACCTCAATTTTCAATCCTTGTTTGAGTCCGGTAGAACCTGTGAGGTACTTCAGCATTTCCCGTAATTCTTGCTCTGTTGCCTCACTCTGGATCCACCCTTGCAACCACTGGATTCTTTTATTCAGAAAGGTTTGCTCGCTCCCCCAAACATCCCCGTGTAATTGTATGGCTGTAGCGATCTTCTCTTTATCAACGCTCCCTTGGGCTTTATTGCTGAATTCTGCAACATCCATCGCTAGGAAGGTATTAAACCACTTAGTTTCCTGTGCCTCTGGAGTTGATGTTGTATTCCCAACATCGCAATAGGCGAGCATCCCTTTTGCGAGCGTATGGGTAAAATGCAGCCGTGCCTCATAAGCTCCGCCGAGTGCACCTATGAGGTAGTCGATCAGCTCCGCTCTTTCCTCACCTTCTGTTAGGTTCATCAACATACCAGCGGAGTAGTAAGCATTCGCAATCGCGATGTCATCATCATCCCATGAGGCCTTCCGGCAGAGTTGAATGGCCTCGATACTCTTTGGGTTGTTCTCAGCTTCAGCGAAGCGAAGACTCATCGCAAGTCGAATCTCTTCAGAAAGTTTACCATAGTCTTCCAGAATTTGATCAGGATCAAGGGCGAAGGCTGCTGCAAATACACTTGGATCTAGATACAGACCTGTAGCAGCTGAGCGACTCCAGTGGTCATCATTGAAATTCGATAGGTAGCAATACATAAGGAGTTTCCCCATCCGCTGATAGGTCTCTTCATATCGCATATTCTCAGTCTTTTGGCCACCTACCCATGCGAGACCTGTACTATTAGGCTCAAATCCATGCACATCCTCTTTTGTGAGGCCACCGAAGAGGTCATCTAGGTAGTCTCGGGTCAACCCCCCAGCGTCGATTCCTGGATCATTAGCCATGTTGTCTCGCAAAAATGTGAGGCTAATAATGGGGAAGTTATCGTTATGCCATGTCTGCGGAGATTTCATTTTTTGGTCCATGACAGTGACAATTTTTATCTTAATAAAAGATTAAGATTAGTAGGAATGTGGAAAAAGTTCGCATTGCGGAAGGGATGCAGGTTGTTCCTTCTGCGTGAAACGAGCTCCGCTAGGGGCGAGTGGAACGTGGGGGTAGGGGAAGAACAGAACCACCTATCGCCGCGGCAGCGGTAACAGGATTCAGGTTGTTTGTTTTTGCTTTGCAGATTTTGAGGAATGGGCTATAAATGGTGCTTTATCTTGGAGGTTTACTATGCATACATGGGCTCTACAGCTGCGGCCGCAGCAAAAGGGATGGGCCATTGGATTTGAGCTACTTTTAGTAACTCTTGGTTCTCTTTTTCTTGCAGGAATGGCGCAAATTGCTTTCTATCTCTGGTTCACTCCTGTTCCTGTTACTATGCAGACCTTTGCCGTTCTCTTGCTCGGGGCTTGCCTGGGGAGCAAACGAGGGGCTTTTGCCGTTTTGCTCTATTTGGCCGAAGGGGCCTTAGGTCTTCCCTTTTTCGCAGGTGGAGGCTTTGGACTTGCCTATCTTTTGGGTGTGAAGGCTGGGTATCTACTCGGTTTCCTTCCCGCGGCATATCTTGTGGGTCTCCTCTTTGAGAGGGGAGCTGCAAAAAGCTACCTCAACACATTTCTTGCCATGACTCTTGGTTCAACGATTATTCTCGGCTGTGGGGCCCTCTGGCTCTCCCAGTTTGTAGGATTCTCGGGTGCTCTCTCTCTTGGTGTTTTCCCCTTCCTCCTTGGAGACCTTCTGAAGGTAGGAGCTGCCACAGCTGCCCTCCCCACAATCTCCCGCTTCCTACAGAAATAGCCCTCCATCCATGCACAAAAAAAGAGCCTGCTTTTAGCAGGCTCTACATTCTTCCATAAACGCACCACTTTCCTTAAGAGGAGTCTGAAGAGGATTCTGACTCTTCTGTAGATGTGAAGAGCTTCATTCCATTTTCGCCAAGGCACGTAAAGTGCTTTGCAACAAAATGTAGGATAGGATGGTATTCCAAAACATCTAAGGATTTTATATCTGCGAGTAGTGTTGGGATCCACAAGCTTAAGTCGGCAGCAATCACAACGCCACCGGCTATGATCATCCCATAGGAAGCAGCTGGTGACATGGTTATGACGCCAGTAGCTCCTAAGATCCCAACTGTAATCAGCGAGATCGCAGCAATGACATCAATACCTGTTTGAATCCATACTTTGTTTTTCCATGGATCATATTTTCCGCAGCATCCATTTGAATAGCTTGAAAAGGCTAGAGACATTTTTCCTCCTTATATTTGTTTTGAGATTTTCTTTAAAGTAAGTATAATGCATATGAGAACTAAGAAAAAGTAAAATATTTATCATCTGTAATTGAGATTAGGTTGAAAAGGGGTGCAATTAAAAGTGGAGCTTTTGCCTTCATTGCTAGAAATTTTTTCGTTAAAAATATTTGATATAAAAATGACGTTTTCCAGAGAGCATCGCGGGAGCGATGCCAAGTTGTTAGCCCCGCGTGAAATGAGCCCCTTTAGGGGCAAATGGAACGTGGGGTAACGCGAGTAATAAAACATCTTGAGCTGCTGGCCAAGCGGCTACAGTTTTTTGCTCCTTTCGCCGCTCCCGCGGCTTTACCTACATTTCGCCATACACATCCCCACGTTCCACTCGCCCCTTGTGGGGCTAGCTTCACGCGGGGCTAACAATCTGCATCGCTACCGCGATGCCTTTACTATATATTAAGTCTTTAAATAGAATCACCTAGCTCAACTGAGTAAGGTTATCGATATAAGCTCCACTTTTAATTGCACCCGTTGAAAAGTTTGATCTTGATCTTAATCTTAATAACACTCTTTATGGTGATGGAAGCTAGGCCGAAAAGCCAAGCGGATGGTCCGCGTATGTTTCGGCTCGATGGGCTATCGGAGAGCCGTATACTGGAAATCTGTACGTACGGTTCGATGAGGGGGGTGGGCTAAACACCCGCCTCTACTCTAATGTTGAAGCTTTGTGCCTTCCGTTCTCGTTATTTCCCGGTAGGGGGCATGCAAGAGCCTGGTATTCTCTGGATTCTCTGTGGTTCAATTGTTTACGTAAAATTGTGATACAAAAGATGTGCGTCTGGCCTGTACCCACTCCCCGTCTATCGGGTCTCTTTTTTGTGCCGGCTTCGTCGGTAATCTTAGATCAGGGGCGGAGGTTGGAGAGGGCGAGATAGGTCTCGGGGTGGTGGCGGAGCCATCGGATGAGGTAGCGGGTTGTTTCGGGGTTTTTCTGGAAGAAGTTGTGGTAGAATTTCTCTCCGATAAATCCTGTGCTGAGTCCGGTGTTGAGCTCGGGCTCTTCCCATACAAGATACATGCTATAGAGGACCGAGAAAAGATTCTCCTCCTCCTCTGTTGTGATCCCCGGCAGAAAGGGTTTCTCAGTGAGCTTTTGGTAGGCGTATTGTCCCTTGTCGGCAGCATTAGCTCCTGCAGTTCTGTCGGTTGCGTTCTGACAGTTTTTATTGTGAGAGATACCAAGGTTCTTTGCGAGAAAGTTGAGATAGAGGAGGAAGTCGATCCCTTTGAGCTTGTGACCATTCGGGAGTTTTCTTGTGAGAAGAGTCTTAAGGGGAGTCGTGAGGGGAGAGAGAGGATGAGCTTCCAGTTGAGTGAGAAGGTTTTTTTTGTGCTCTTTGAACAGGTCGATCTCTTCGATTCGGTGCTTCTCTTTTTCGAGAAAAGAGAGGGAAGAGATCTCATGCAGAGTCTCTAATCTGCCGGCAAGAGCCTCAAGGGTTTTGTCTGCCAGGCCAAGTCTTTTCCAACACTCCCAAGTGAGGGGGATCAGCACCTCTTCGGTGATGTCGTAGATTTTTGCTTGCATCTCTGCGGGGGCGGGGTATTTGTTACACGCATTGAAGGGGATGTTGATGTGGAGCAAGGTTAACTCAATCCATCTATCTCCGATTTCGAGGACTTTTTTGTTTAGTTGTTGGATTGCATTGTTTTGTTCGAGGATCTTCCCCATCTCTAGCCAAGAGTAGAGGGAGGTAAAGAGGATGGTCCTACTCTCGACTTTTTGCTCGTTTGGTTTTTTTTCATGGAGAGAGACTGATTTTCCTTCAGCTTCCAGAATCAACAAGATCTGCTCCAATACATTTTCAGGGTGGGAGAGCTCTCCAGAATAGCTTCCCAAGATCTCACCTGTCTCCGAATCAGCAGAGATCCGCTGGTTGATAGTTCCAAGGGGTTGGTTCATCGTTCGGATACTACAAGTAGAGCGGTCTTTTTCGTACGAGTACGAGATCTCCCCTTCTTCCACTGGAGCTTGGATCTGGTATTTTGCGTAAGATGTTTTGAGAGAGAGAGATGAAGTAGAGCTGCCCTTCGTGATTTCAAGAAGAGAGGTAATGGGAGTCCTAAGAGAGCTATTGAGGATTTTCTGGAGAAGCTCACTCCTCTCATGAAGGGGAAGGGCTGCCATCTGTAGATTGAGCTCTACTAGATCTTCTACCAGGCTCGTGTTTTTTTGCGGGAGCATGGTGAGATTCCGGCTGATTTCGAGAGGAGACTCTCCCTCTTTTGTTTCGAGAGCGGGAATGCCAAGTTCTTGTGTCAACTTGTCGATGGAAGCAAAAAAGCTTCTTTTCCTTTCAGGATTATTGAGAAAAAAATCTCGAAGGGGCTCTTGGGCAAGAAGGATCGCAAGAACGGTCTGCAGCTTCGCTTGCTTCGTCACCCGTTCTGGGGGAATCAAGGTAGGGGCATGTTTGAAGAGAAAGGATTGTACTTTTGTGAAAATCCTTTTTGCGAAGGGGAGATTGTGGGTATAGCTCCATTTTCTCTGCGCAAGGGGAGGGGCAGCTTCATCGAATTGCGCACTTTTCTTAAGTGGCTCAAAAAGAGAAATCTCATTGATTTTTCCCGCCTCTTCCACGAGACAAATCGAGATTTGTGAAATCTCATCCATCGTTTGGTCCCCCAATTCATTTTAGTAATCTAAAATTAAAATATCAACTTTTATGGAAGTTGGGAGCAAAATGTGAGGGCAGGGATTTGATAGATTCCAGGTTTAGGGTAGGTTGTGGGAAATGGAGGAATGGCATAAGTTGAAAACTGTTGAAAAAGTCCATCCCTATCATCCGAAGCCAAGAATAGGCTTTTTTCAGAGAGGAAGGGCTCAAGAATTAAATATAAAGGCTTTGTGCGTGGTTGCTGAGAGCTTTTGGGGATTTTCGTTCAAATGGGACGGAAAGCAGCCAAAAGTCTACATCAAGTTGAGGTTTTCGTAACTTTAGGGAGTGGTATGAAGAGAGTGGTGGTAACAGGAGCAACTGGGCAGATCGCCTATAGTCTCCTTTTTCGGATAGGAAGTGGGGAAGTTTTTGGAGATGAGAAGATTGCGCTTCATCTATACGACCTTCCTGGGATGGAGAAGGGTCTTGAGGGTGTTGTTATGGAGCTTCAAGATTGTGCTTATCCGTTTCTAGAGGAGGTCCGGTACGGGAGCGATCTCAAGGAGCTTTTTTCTGAGGTTGATCTGGCCCTTTTAGTGGGGGCGAAACCGAGGGGGCCTGGGATGGAGAGGGGTGATCTTCTCAAAGATAATGGGACGATCTTTGTCGAGCAGGGGAGGGTCCTCAATCAGGTAGCGAGTCGTGATGTGAAGGTGGTTGTTGTGGGAAACCCGTGTAATACCAACGCTCTGATTGCAATGGAGAGCGCGCCAAATCTTCCTCGGAAGAATTTCCACGCGATGATGCGCCTCGACCAGAATCGGGCGATGGCGCTTCTGGCAAGAAAAGCGGGTCGTTCTATAGGAGAGGTCTCCCCGTTAGTTGTTTGGGGGAACCATTCGGCGACTCAAGTCCCCGATTATCCAAATGCCTCCATAGGCGGACACTCTGCTACCGAGATAATCAATGATCTGACTTGGCTCCAAGGAGAGTTTTTGACGACAGTACAGAAAAGGGGCGCTGCGATTATCCAAGCAAGAGGGAAGTCTTCGGCGGCATCTGCTGCAAATGGGGTAATCGATCACGTAAAAAGTCTCTACAATCCAACACCTGAAGGGACTTGGTTTTCGAGCGCTGTTTGCTCAGATGGGAACCCTTATGGGATCCAGGAGGGGATCATCTTTGGATTTCCTTGCCGCTCATCGGGAGATGGTTCTTACGAGATCGTCCCTCATCTTCCATGGAACTCTTTTATCGAAGAGAGGATCCGGGTAACGGAAAAAGAGCTTTTAGAGGAGAAAGAGTGTGTGGAGGAGATGTTTGTATGAATGAGGAAGTACTCTTTACTGTAACCAAAGATTCTTTAGAGACCGGTCTTAGAGGGGTTCCAGTCGGGTATTGCGTCACCTCGAGCGTCCACCCTGAAAATGGGCTTTTTTATGCAGGAAGGCCGATCAATGAGATCTGCAGCTGGGAGCCAGAGAAGGTGATCGATCTTCTCTTCCGAGGTCGAGAGGGGAGAGAGGAGGAGGTAACTGCTTTTGCACATGAACTCAAGAAAAGGGCACCGCTTGATATCCGGGTAGGTGAGGCGATCGACCGTCTTCCGAGAGAGGGGCATCCGATGGCTCTTTTCTCCGCAGCTCTCCTCATCTTGGGGATGTTCGAGCAAACAGGAGACTATCGGGAAGATGCCCTCCACTTGATTGCCAAGGCTCCGGAGGTGGCAGCTCGTGTGATCCACAGACATGCCGGATGGGGAAAGACTCCTCTTCCCGATCTCAATGCTGGGTATATGGAGAGCTTTTTCCATTTGCTCCAAGTGCCTGAGAAAAAAGAGTCTCTAAAAGAGGTTCTCCAATTGTTTAATGTTCTCCACTACGATCATGGAGGGGGGAATCTCTCGGCTTTTGTAGGAAAAGCCGTTGCCTCGGGTCTTGAAGATCTTTTCGGCTCCCTTGCTGCAGCCATGAACGCTCTAGCAGGCCCTCGCCATGGGCGTGCGAATCAAGAGTGTCTCCACTTTGTCGAAGAGAGCCTGGAATCCTTAGGAGCATCGGCCTCTTCTGAAGAGGTGGAGCACTATATCCGTGAAAGGCTCTCTCGAAAAGAGTTGATCTACGGGTTTGGGCACGCAGTTCTCAGGGTAGAGGATCCAAGAGCGACGCTCCAATACTCTCTTGCTCAAAAAGAGTATGGGGACCATCCACTTGTCAGAATGGCCCTTCTAATCCGAGAGGCGGGCACGAAGGTGTTGAAGGAAAATCCCAAAATTAACAATCCTTATCCGAATGTCGATGCGATTTCGGGTTCGCTCTTGACAGCTGCTGGGTTCCCCTACCCTGAATACTATACCGTTTTGTTCGGACTTTCTCGGGTGGTGGGGATCGCGATTCAGATCGTCTATGAGCGGTGCGAAGCAAGAGAGGGAAAAGGGACTCCGATCGTACGACCAAAGTATTTGTACAAGAAGAGAGAAATATGACTCTAAACGATCTTTCCCTGCTATTCACACGCGCTTGGCAGAAGGTGTGGAACCTAAATAAGCTCCTCATCATCTTCGGCGTTCTAGTTCTTTCGGGGCTAGTTTGTCTTTTTTTTCAAATCGCTGCCCACTTTACCTCCCCCCCGTTTCGTTACTCCCTTCAAGTTCTCCCCCTCTTTTTGGCAATCGGATTTCTTCTGGCAGGAGGTGTCTATGTTTTGGGGGAGAAGGAAAAGAAGAAAAGCCTTCTCCAGACGACCTACCTCTCGATTCCGCTCCTTGTGACTTTTCTCCTTCTGTGGGTCCTTCTGGGGTTCTTAGTGTTACTCAAATCAGTCCCTTATGTGGGGAAGGTGTTAGGAGTTTTACTCGCTTTTCTCCCTTTCTTGTTAAACCTTGCGACCCTGCTTCTTTTTGTTGGGGGGCTCCTCGCTCTTTTTTTTCTCACTCCTAAAATTGCTATGGGAAAAAAGTGGGAGGTACAGTCGCTTTGGGAGCCGATTGCGAGGTCTCCTTTTATCGCCTCGCTCTCTCTTCTTATCGGAATTGTTCCTGTCTGGATTGCTTGGGAAGTTCTCATGGGAGCTCTTAAGCTCACATTCCAAACTTACTCTTTTTCGGAGAGCCCTTTAGAACGGCTTTTGCAGGCCTTTTTTACGATACTTCCCTTCTCGGCCCTGCTTGCCCCTTTTGTCCTATTTTTCTTCAACTTTGGTCAGGAAGTTGAGGAGGCTGTAGATCATGCCGCACCTCATCGGGAAGATAGCTCGCCTTCTGATCAAGAATCATCCTAGCCACCCGTTTTCCCAGCCATGCATGGTAGAGAAGTCCTTTTGATCCAAGACAAGTAAAGAAGTAGAAAAGGGGGGAGACTTGTCCCGCCATCGGGAGGTGGTTTGGGGAAGAGGCACGGAAACCTGCTCGGCAGCCCAAAATTTTGGCTCCTTCAAGAGGTGGAAAAAAGGAGGTAATGGCGGGGAGGATTTCTTCTTCTGCTTTTTTTTGATCGGGTTTTGGGTCAAGTACGCCCCGTTCATAGGTAGCTCCGACATGACAACTCTTCCTCCCTTTGCTCATCACGAGATATTTTTTCGAAATCAGGCTCACGGGGAGAGGGGGGAGGTTCTCTGGCCAGGCGAGTTCTAGAACTTGCCCTTTAAGAGGAGTGAGGGGAAGGTTTTTTAGGAGAGGGATTTTATTTGTCATTGGACCCATCGAGAACAAGATTCTGTCGTATTTTTGGAGCTCTTCTTGCTTGATGGTGGTGGTTTTGTAGTGTTGTGTTCCCAAACGAGCGCAAGCTTGCCAAAGCCCCTCGAGATACCCGGGAACATCGACCGTAAGCCCCTCCTTGATATAGAGCCCTCCTGTCTCTTCAGGAAGAGATAACCCTGGTATTTCCTTTTCGCATCTCTTCTTATCCCACCACTCGGTATCTTCGTGGGCGTGGGCGGAAGCTTGGAAATCCTCGATCTGTTCCGAAGAAATTGCAGGGCGTAAAATCCCCTTCGAAAGAATGAGCGACCTGTTCGCTCCCCTTGCCGCTTCAGTGAGCAAGCGGTGGGTCTCTCGCATTCCTTTCTCCCCTCCCCACGAGAGGCGAGCGTGTCTCCCAGCATATGGATGGAGAAGTCCAGACGAGAGGGCTGAGGGTCCCTTGCCAATTACGTTGGGGTCGAAAAGGTCGACAGAGACGGAGCCTCGGGTACTGTTGAGCAGATGCCACGCGACAGACAGCCCGGCAAATCCACCCCCTAAAATGGCGATTTTCATAATTTCTTTTGCAGATCGTTCTCCGTTTACGGTATACTTTTTACAGAATTTCGAAAAGACTAGAGATTCGTTGAGACACCCAATTTTTCGTGAACACTAACAACAAAAGGAAATGGTCACAACAGAGAATACAGAGAGAGAGAGTTGTCTTCCTCCGTGTCCTCTCAAGTCCTCTGTGGTTCAATTGTTTACGTAAATTTATGGTGAATATATAAGTTGAGTTTGTGTATGAGTGGAAAGAAAAAAGAACTCCAAAACTTGATCATTCTTTTGGGGAGCTCAGTTTTTGTCGGGTTTGTGGCTGTCGTGGGGCTCCTCTATTATTTTGGCTCGTCAGGGACCTACCTTCTGCGGAACGTGTTGATCTCTCCTGATGCAATTGAAAAAGTCCCCTTTCAAAATAAGGATTCTCCCTTTGTTTTGAACAAGATTGAGTTTGAGACAGTCGACATGCAAGGGAGGCAGTGGGGGAGATATGCTGTTGGCTTAGAAAGTTACCGGGCTTTTTATGAAATGGTCGAAAACGAGAGGAGCGTTGCCCAGCTCACAGATGAGATGCTCAATCAATTCCAAACCATTTCTCCCTCGACATTGACAATCTTTGTCCAATCAAGAGATACTACACGCTTCCAAGGTGACGGGTGGGTCTTCCAGCAGGTGGAATTTCTCGACAATAGCGATCTATTCCGCGTCTACTACCAAAGGGGAGTGGATGGGGAGGGACTGCCCCATGAAGAGTGGATCTACTTCTTCTCTCCTGGAATATTGAGAGAGGTGACCGAGCTTTTTGCTCCAACTGTGACAAAGTAAATGAGACACGAGTCAATTGCAGAGATTCTTCTTTTAGGGACAGGGGCCTCAACTGGGATCCCTGTGATCGGATGCGGCTGTCCTGTTTGCACCTCTTCTGATCCGAAAAACACCCGCCTCCGCCCCTCGGCTCTTATCAAGATCGGTGGGAAGTCTTTGCTTATAGATTCTGGGCCCGATTTCCGTTTCCAAGCCCTTACCCATAAGATCAACACCCTTGATGGACTTCTTCTCACCCACTCCCACTTCGACCATGTGGCAGGTCTAGATGAACTCCGGATCTACTACTTGCTTCAGAAGCGAAACCTCCCTGTTTTGGTCTCTCAAACAACTTTAGAGGATCTGAAAAAGCGCTACGACTATCTCTTTCAGCAGAAAAGCTGGGGGTCGAGCTTATCTGCACAACTAGACTTTCATGTATTTGAAGAAAAAAGAGGGGAGTGCGAGTTTTTGGGAATCCCTATCCAATATGTCACCTACTCGCAAGGAGGGATGGAGGTGAATGGGTATCGGTTTGGACGACTCGCCTACATCTCCGATATCTGTCTTTACCCAGAGACGATCTTTGAAGATCTACGAGGGGTAGAGATCCTTGTATTAGATGCTTTGCGTGAAAAACCCTCAGAAATGCATTTGAGTATCGATGAGGCGATCGACTTTAGCAGAAAGGTGGGAGCTAAGAAGACCTATTTCACCCACATCGGTCACGAACTTGACCACGCATATGAGAAGAAGCTCCCAGAAGAGATTTTTCTCGCATACGATGGGCTTTCCCTTGAGGTGACTCTATGAGCGAAGAGGAGGAGTTTGAGGAGAAAAAAGGGTTTGATTTAAGGGAGGGAGAAGAGTCTTTTGCGCTACTCGTTGGTGTGTACAAAAGGGGAGAGGATCGGAGACGTTGTGAGGAGCATCTAGAGGAGCTCAAGGCTCTAGCCGATACCTTTGGAGTCACAACAGCTGCAAAAATTCCCTCTCCAGTTCGGAAAATTAATGCGGCCACTTTTCTGTTAGAGGGGAAGCTTGGAGAGATCGAGAGGATCATCGGAGAAAAAAAGGTGAATCTCGTGATTTTCGATGAGGAGATCTCTCCAGCGCAGCAGAGAAATCTCGAAAAAAGGCTCAAAGTGGCGGTGATGGACCGGGCTGAGTTGATTTTGGAGATCTTTGCTCAAAGGGCTCAGACAAAAGAGGCCCGGCTCCAAATCGATTTAGCTCGCACGAAGTATGAATTTCCTAGGTTAAAACGTCTCTGGAGCCACTTCTCGAGGCAACGTGCTAGTGGAGGGTATCTTAAAGGAGAGGGGGAGAAGCAGATCGAGATTGACCGCCGCTTGCTCAAAAGAAAGATCGAAAGATTACAAGAAGAATTGCGAGAAGTGAGGCGGTACCGGCAAACCCAAAGCGCATCTAGGAGGCGTTCAGGAGTCCCTACCTTTGCCCTTATCGGCTATACCAACGCTGGGAAATCGACCTTACTAAACTCTTTGACTGAGGCCGAGGTTCTTGTGGAAGACAAACTCTTCGCGACGCTCGATCCTACAACACGGAAATTTATCCTGCCCAACAACCAAGAAGTTCTCTTAACAGATACAGTTGGGTTTATTCGAAAACTTCCCCATACTTTGGTAGCAGCCTTCAGAAGTACTTTAGAAGCAGCTTTGCATGACGATGTTCTCTTACACATCATCGATGTCTCCCATCCAGCAGCTGAAGAACACGCCGCGACCACATGTCAACTTCTCCAAGATCTCAATGCGAGTCAAGAGTCGATTCTCACCGTCCTAAACAAGGTAGACCTTTGCAAAGATCGGCGGATGATCGATCGCCTCCGCATCCTTTACCCAAAAACTGTTGCGATTTCTTCACTCAGGAAGACAGGTTTTGAGGAGCTTGCCCAGATGATGATGAAGGAGCTGTCAGAGAGGCGGCAACGGATCAAGGTAAAAATTCCTCAAAGTGAGTATGCTCTTGTTGCAATTATCAGGCGAGAAGGGCATATTTTCTACGAAGAATATGAAGAGAATGATGTGGTCGTTTGTGCTGAAGTTCCCATCCCCCTTCTCCACCGATTTGATGAGTATAGAATAGAGGATGTTCAATGAAGAATTTGCCAGCTGAGGAGAGACCTCGCGAGAGACTTTTTGCCCATGGTCCTGATGTTCTGACCGCTTCTGAACTCATCGCGATCATTTTGGGAAGTGGGATCCGTGGGAAGCCTGTTCTTACCCTCGCTCAGGAGATCCTCTCCCACTTTGGAAGCTTGTCGAGTCTACAGGAAGCCTCTATCGAACAACTCTGCCAAGTGAAGGGGCTAGGGAAGGTTAAAGCGATCCAGCTCAAAGCCGCCTTGAGCCTTGCCTCTCGTGTCCAGAGGGAAGTTAAGCTAAAAGCGCGCGCTATCTCTTCTCCCAAAGATGCCTATTACTGGGTTCGTGACCAGGTCGCCTACGAAAAAAAAGAGGTTTTTGGGGTGATTTTGCAAGATGCTCGAGGGATTCCGATGAAGTGGAAGATCGTCTCTATCGGCACCCTGACCCAGACCATCATCCATCCCCGTGAGGTGTTTCACCCGGCTATCCAACACCTCTCAGCCAGCCTAATTCTTGTCCACAACCATCCGAGCGGCGATCCCTCTCCTTCGCCTCAAGATTTCCAAGTCACCCGCCAGCTGATCCGGGTGAGCCAATCGGTCGGAATCCCCATCTACGACCACCTCATCATAGCGCCCACCACCTACTACTCCATGCGCGAACACGGCCTTAGGTTTAGTGGGTAGGGAGTTGGGGTGGCCTTTTGGCTGCTTTTCGTCCTATTACGCACTCTTTTGCAAAGAGTGCTTGGACGATCGCTCGCTCCCTGTGTGAATAACACTAAGTTCGCTCGCGATCGTCCAAATAGAATGAAAATCCCCAAAAGCGCTCCGCATCCCCCTCGAGCCGTTTCGTGCCCACACTTGTGTTGCGTGCCCGTGCCCGATTTTTTCTGTACCTTTTCTCAAATTATTGATTTCTGAGCATTAGCAACCCATGTTTCAAGATAGCAAAGACCCCTTTCGCGGTTAGGAAGCTGCCAAATTTGCAAAGAGTGCTTGGACGGATCGCATCCTCCCTGTGTGAATAACACTATGTTCGCTCGCGCTCGTCCAAATAGAATGAAAATCCCCAAGAGCGCTCCGCATCCCCCTCGAGCCGTTTCGTACCCACACTTGTGTTGCGTGCCCATGCCCGATATTGGGCTAAGAGAGGGTTTTGAGGATGGAGCGGTGGGGGGAAGCGATTTCAGGGGTTTTGCTGTCGAGCCCTTTTTGGATTTGTTTGATGGAGGCGATCACAGTGGAGTGGTCGCGGGAGAAGAGGTCGCCAATTTTCATGTAGGGGTATTTGAGCTCTTGGCGGCAGAGGTGCATGGCGATCTGGCGGGGGAGGGTGGTTTCTCGGGTTTGGGATTTACTCAGGATGTCTTCGATGCGGATTCCGTAGTGCTCGGCGACGTGGCGGAGGATTTTGGCAGGGGTGAGCTGGTTTTTTCTCTCCTTTTCAATGAGATCCGCAAGGGTTTTTTCGGCGATTTTTGGGGAGAGGGGGAGAGCTGTTTGGTTGAGGTGGGTCCGGAGGAGAAGGGCTTCGAGGGCCTCTACGAGCTTTGTGGTGCTATGGCCAAAGGTATCGAGGAGGAAGGCAAGAAGAGGCTCTTCTAAGGGGAAGTCGGCAAGCTCAGCTCTTTGGAGGAGGAGTTCGCGCATTTTAGGGGGATCAATCATGAGGCAGGGGAGGACGATCCCCCACTCGAAGCGGCTGATCAGCCTTGGTTCGATGTGAGGGAGGTCTTGAGGAAGGAGAGAGGAGCTTAGTACGAGGAGTTTTCCGTCGGTATAGAGGGTGTTGAAGGTATGGAAAAACTCCTCTTGGGTGGCCGCCTTGCGGGAAAAGACCTCGATATTGTCGACAAATAGAGCGTCTACGTTTCGGTAGGCTCTTCTAAAGGCTTGCATCTCACCTTTGCGGATTGCCTGGACCACATGAGCAGTAAAGGTCTCCGCAGGGACGTAGAGGACACGTAAACCACCTCTTTCAAGGGCTGTCGCTCCTCCCATCAAGAGGTGGGACTTTCCAGTCCCCGACTTTCCATAGAGATAGATCGGATTGAATTCTAAGGGGGAAGGAAGAGGGGAGCGGCATGTCTCCAAGAGCAACTTGAAAGCAAGTTGATTCCCGGGAGAGGTAAGGAAGGAGGAGAAGGTTGCATGGTTGTGGGGAGCTGGGAATTCGAGGGTAAAGGGTGCGGATTCGTGGTTTGCTGCTTTGGGAGTCGGAGCTGCTTTTTGGGGATTCTTTGTGACGGAAAGATGGACTCTAATTGGCTTCCGGTTGTTGTTTTTGAGCTCGATTTCGACTTTTTTTCGGATATGCTCCTCAAACCAGAGGGCTTGGAAGGAGTCTGACGCTTCTAAATAGAGATTACAGGCATCAAAGCGGGATACTGTCAAAGGGCGGAGCCACCTCTCGACTGTCCCTTTTCCTAGTACGCCTTCTTGGCTTTGGAGAAATTCTTCCCAAGCTCTCATGAGACCCCTTTAGCGACCCTTAGCCGCTACCTTTTTCCCTTTTTCTAGCACAACCACCTTCTGTTTGCTCCCAGCTTTATCGAGGTAGCGTCCCGTGATCCATGTTTGGAAGATCCCAAGCAGCATCGAGGAGAGCCAGTAGATATTGAGGCCTGAGGGGAAATTGTAGAACATCACTGCGAAGACAATCGTCATGATCGATCCCATTGCCTTTTGTTGCCTCTGCTGGTCGGTCATCTTGCTCGGATCTGTGGGAGCAGGGGAAGAGATCCGTTGCTGCAGGAACATCACCCCTCCAAGTAAGATGGGGAGGAGATGGAACTGGGTGCCGAAAAAGAAGATCGGAGTATTCCATTGGAAGAGGACGTCGGGAGAGGTCAAATCGTTGATCCAGCCAGGGATAAAAACAGCTCCCCGGAGTTGAAAGGAGGATTTAAGAAGATCGAACATCGCAATCAAGAAGGGGATTTGGATCACAATCGGGATGCACCCTGTGAAAGGATTGACCTTCTTCTCCTTGTAAAGGGCCATGATCTCCATCTGCCCTTTTTTCGGATCTTTTTTATGCTTTTGCTGGATCGCTTGGATCTGCGGGGAGAGCTTCTGCATCCGTCTCGTCGATTTGATCGACCAGGCATTTAGTGGGTAGAGAAGTAGACGCAAGGAGACTGTTAGTAAGATAATAGAGAGGCCCCAAGAGTGGGTGATCGAATGGAAAAAACTCATTACGAGGAAGAGGAGACGGGCAAAGGGCTTGGAGATAAACGAGAACCAGCCGTAAAAGGTGCGGCAGGCAACGTAATCGGGGTTATAGCCGGTTTTTTTATCGCTGAAGATTTTGTCTACAGTTTTGAGGGTTTTTTCTTCAAAGGGGCCTCCATAAACGCGAAACGAGTAGGTCCCCCCTTTAGAGGGAATCGGAAGGAGGGTTTGATAACCGGGATACTTGGAGGCAGGGTAGGGGTCGTGCTTTGGGTCGAGAACCGAGAGACGGGTGGGTACTCGTGTCCCAAGTATAGAGGCGGCACGGTAGCCAGCACTGATCTCGCTTAAAGGATCGAGGATCATCCCCAGATACCCATTGGAGTTAACAACCCAATCGGGGTAGACCGAACTGACCGAAACGACCTCTTTGGGCTTGGGCAAAGAGAGCTTTTCGACTTCCCCTTTCCCTTTACGACTCTGGCGGTATTGGATCTGAGGAGAGGAGCGGTTTGACATGATCTCGACTTCTGGGACTCCAGAGGTGAGCCAGAGGCCTCGGCTGTCCCCATCAATCTGGAGGTCGAGATTGAGGGTGTAGGGGGCCTCTTTTGTTGCCTTCCCTACAGTATAGGTTTTGGTGATCTTTCGATGAGGTTGGGTGGTGGAAAAGACGATCTTTTCATCTGTAAATTCTTTCACCTGATAGACGAGTTCCGCCATCTCGGGGTATTCCGATACGATATTGAGCGCATAATATTGGGGAGAGATCTTAACGGTTTTTTTGTTCCAAATCCCACGTCGCAGGAGGGGATAGAAACCTCCAAGTTGCCCCTCAGGATGTACTTCATCTGAATCGGGAGTGTGGTAGGGGCGGGCGGGAAACCGAGCGTTGGCGGGAGACTGCTCCACGATTTCTTTGTCAAAAGCGATCTCTTTGACCACACTTTTCGGATGGGTCTCACTCTCAAGAGGGAGGTTGATCTCAGCAAGAGCCCCTCCCACATTTGTGAAAACGAGTTGTTGATAGGGGGTTTTAAGTACGTAGAATTTCTGGTCCCCGTCAACTTCTACCAGTTCAGGAGCAAAAGAGGTAGACGTACGGGTGGGAGGAAAGAGGGGGAGGTCTTGCAAGGGGACTAAAACCTGACTTTTAGCCTCGTAGAAACCAACGGGGAGCCAAACATCATTTGCCTTAGACAAGACAAATCCATTCTCTTTAGGAGCCCCTAAGAGAAGCGAAAACTCTCCGTTGTCGATCTCTCCAACAAAAAGCTCAGGTTTTTCCTCTCGAGGCAACGTCAAAAGATAGGTATCGAACTTTCCTTCATCAGGGAGAGAAGCGATATCGAGGGCTGTAAAATTCTGAGGTCCATAGAGGACAGGACCATGAGCCACAGGCTCTTTAGAGAGGAGCTTTTGCTCTTTCCCGCCAATTGAGACCACTTCAGGAAGAGGATCGGCCCAGGCAAGAGTCAACGTATTTCCCTCTACATCGATCCCCCAAGCGACCGATTCTTCTTCCACGAGGATAGGTGTAATGGGGAACTCGGAGAGAGGGAGTTTCTTTTTCTCGACTTGGGCTTTTCTCTCAGTTGCTAATCTCTCCTGTTTGGCCTTATTCTCTTGTAACAGAGCTCGGTTTCGCTCGTCTTGCTGACGACTAAAATAGAAGTTTAAACCTACAAATACCGCTCCCACAACGAGAACAAATACAATCGACCGCTTATCCATACGCACCCATCTTTTTTCTAAGAGTTGAGCAGGGTACCAGAAAACCCCTTTAAATCCAAGTTGCTACCTCTACAGAAAATAAAGCCAACCACAGAGACCACAATCAATTTTACCACAGAGAATAAAATCAATTTTACCACAGAGATCACAATCAATTTTACCACAGAGCACACAATCAATTTTACCACAGAGAATAAAATCAATTTTACCACAGGGATCACAATCAATTTTACCACAGAGAATAAAATCAATTTTACCACAGAGCACACAGAGAGCACAGAGGAGGAAAATTCCGTTCTCTGTGCTCTCTGTGTTCTCTGTGGTGATAAAAAATATACCCAAGTTTGATTCTATGTCTCTGTGGTGATAAAAAATGTACCCACTCTGTGGTGATAAAAAATATACCCAAGTTTGATTCTATGTCTCTGTGGTGATAAA
>JAAKFR010000109.1 GCA_011064985.1 Chlamydiota bacterium | reverse complement strand
ATGTCGATCCATTCGACATATAAGGCCCCATATGTCGAAATTTCTCGACTTTTTCGACATATCCTCGAACATTGCACTTCATCTATGCCAATAGAAATCGAATCACTGAAACATTCCAGAGCCGTACGGAAAGTATGGTAGCCGCCCTTCAGAAAGTAACCGAAGAAAAGAAATTTGTGATTGCCGGAACCCACCATCTTATAGAAGATAAAAGATACTCTTTGAATGTCTTCCATGAATTTCTAGAAGAGAAAAACTATGTAATCCTGACTGCAAAAACTAAAGAAAACGATCCGTGTAATATCCAGTAAAAGATACCTGATTAGAGCTGGATTTCGAGGTTTTGGTATTTGCGCATGAGGTCGCGGTAGTGGGCGGCGTCTTCGAAGCGGAACTCTTTGGCGGCTTGCTTCATGAGCTTCCCGTACTCTTTGATCTTCGTCTCTAGATCCTTTTGGGTGAGGTATTCATGCCTCTTCTCGTGAGCTGTGAGAACCGGTTCTTCTTGTTCTTTGGCTCCTCCCATCTCGATGCCGATCTCTCTCTTGATGGTGCGAGGGGTGATGTTGTGCTTTTTGTTGTACTCCATCTGGATTTGACGACGTTTTTGGGTGATGTCTAGGGCATTTTTGATGGCGCTTGTCATCTTGTCGGCATACATGATCACTCGCCCCTCAACATTCCGGGACGCCCGACCACATGTTTGGATAAGTGCCGTTTCACTACGCAAAAACCCTTGCTTGTCAGCATCAAGAATTGCGACAAGAGAGACCTCCGGAAGATCAAGCCCCTCTCGGAGAAGGTTGATCCCGACGAGGACATCAAAGGTCCCAAGGCGGAGATCGCGCAAGATCTGGACCCTCTCGAGAGTCTCGATATCGGAGTGGAGGTATTTCGCTTTTACATCGAGATCAAGGAGGTATTTGGTGAGGTCTTCCGAGAGTTTTTTGGTAAGAGTTGTGACAAGGACCCTCCCCCCTTTTTCGGTATGGGAGCGGATCTCTTCTAAGACATCGTCGACTTGCCCTGTAGCGGGACGGACTTCGATCTCAGGATCAAGAAGGCCAGTTGGGCGGATGATCTGCTCGATCACCTCTCCTGCTGCCTCTTTCACCTCCCAAGGGGCAGGAGTTGCCGAAACATAGACCACCTGAGAGAGATGAGCATAGGTCTCTTCAAAGCGCAAAGGACGGTTATCATACGCTGAAGGGAGGCGGAATCCAAACTCGATAAGAGCTGTTTTCCGGGCACGATCTCCGTTGTACATTGCGTTGAGCTGTGGAATTGTCTGGTGAGATTCGTCGATAATCATCAAAAAATCATCGGGGAAGTAGTCGAGAAGACACGACGGGGGATCACCAGCACTTCTGCCCGATAAATGGCGCGAGTAGTTCTCAATCCCCTTGCAGAACCCTACCTCTTTGATCATTTCGAGATCGTAGAGAGTCCGTTGGTGGATCCTCTCCCTTTCGACAAGCTTTCCTTCCTTCTCAAACTGCTCCATCCGTTCTTGTAGCTCGGCTTTGATCGTCTGAATTGCGGTCAAGCGAACATGCTCTGGAGTGACGTGGTGAGACCCTGGGTAGAGAGTGAACTTCTCGAGGCGGTTTCTCACTCGGCCAGTGAGAGGCTCGATCTCCGAGATTCTCTCAATCTCCTCATCAAAAAACTCGACCCGATAGGCGAGATCCTCTTCGTAGGCAGGGTAGATCTCCAAAATATCCCCTCGGACCCGGAAAATCCCTCGGAAAAAATCGTAGTCGTTCCGTTTGTAGTGCATCTCGACAAGATGGAGGAGAATCTCGTCCCGCCGCCTGCTCTCCCCCACCTGAAAGGTGAGGTTCATCTGGGCGTAATGCTCCGGCATCCCCAAACCGTAGATGCAGGAGACCGAGGCTACGATCAACACGTCTTCTCTTTCCAAAAGAGAGCGAGTCGCGGCAAGACGCATCTTGTCGATCTCATCATTGATCGAGAGATCTTTTTCGATGTAGGTATCGGTTCTAGGAAGATAGGCTTCTGGTTGGTAGTAGTCGTAATAGGAGACAAAGTACTCAACCGCATTTTCTGGGAAAAAACTCTTAAACTCTTGGTAGAGCTGGGCAGCTAAGGTCTTGTTATGGGCTAAAACGAGAGTCGACTTTTGAACCTTCTCGATCACATTGGCCATCGTAAAGGTCTTCCCAGACCCCGTAATCCCTAGGAGAACCTGTGACTTTTTTCCCTCCTGGATCCCTCTGGAAATTCTCTCGATCGCCTCAGGTTGGTCCCCACAAGGGACATAATCAGTATGGAGAACAAACTTCATCTCTTACAATAGTCGCGGGCGAGGCGGGAGATCTTCTTCCAGCTCCCCCCGATTCCCATGGCTCCATGCATCTCTTTCACCGTTTCCTGGGCCACCTCGCGCATCTTGAGGGTCCCGTCGTAGATGATTTTCTCAATCAAACCCTTTTTCCCCTCAAACTCCTTCCGGCGCTCCCGAATCGGATCGAGGAATTTATTCAGCTCCTCTGTCAAGCGGCTTTTCACCTCCACATCGCTCACTTTCCCCTCTCTATACCGCTTTTTGAGCTCTTCAATTTCTTCCTTATTGGGATTGAACTCGTCGTGGAATTGGAAAACGGGGTTTCCCTCAACCGTTCCAGGGACATCGGCATGGATCCGATTTGGGTCGGTGTACATCATCCGGACCTTCTTCTCGACCGTCTTGGGATCATCTGAGAGAAAAATCGTGTTGCCGACAGATTTGCTCATTTTTCCCTTTCCATCTGTCCCCATGAGGGTCGGGGTATCACTCAACATCGCTTCGGGAAGGGGAAAAACCTCCCCATAGTACTGGTTGAACCGACGGGCGATATCACGCGCTAGCTCGACATGGGCCTCGTTGTCTTTCCCGACAGGTACTACATGGGCACGAGGCATCAAGATGTCAGCTGTCTGCAAAACGGGGTAGCCGATCAGCCCAAATGGGATACTCTCCTCTGGGATATGAGCATTGCGAGCCATCTCCTTTAAGCTAGGGAGACCTATTAATCTGTTGAGCGAGACGAGCATCTCAAAGAGGAGATTCATCTCATAGATTTCAGGGACAGCCGACTGGAGATAGATGGTCGATTTTTCTGGATCGATCCCACAAGCCAGCCAATCGAGGGCGACATCGGTAATGTGTCCACGCATCTCCAAAATCTCTTTTTTTTGGGGCCTGGTGGTGAGAGTGTGGAGGTCGGCAATGATCAAGTAACACTCAAAACGGTCTTGCAAAGCAACCCGATTTCGGATCGAGCCGACATAGTGGCCCAGGTGAAGCTTTCCGGTTGGGCGGTCGCCGGTAAGGAGGACTTGTTTCATGAAAACACCTCAATTCCTAACACGATCAGGGAAATCGCGATGGTTGTGACCAGAAGCGGCTTTCCTCCAGGAACTTGGAAGGGGGATGGGATAAACTTCCTCATCGTCTCTTTCCCATATCTCTCCACCCACGCCATTAATGCCGGGAGAAGAGCGAGAAGGAGGAGAACAAAGATCCCCGCAAACTGGAGAGCTTTGATGTAGCCGGAAGGATAAAAAATCGCAAAAAAGAGGGGAGGGAGGAAGGTGAGGAGGATCAAAATTCCTTTCCCTTTGTGGGTCTTTTTGATCTTCAGCCCATCAGCTAAGAAGTCTGAGAGGGAGAGGGAAACCCCCAAAAGAGAGGTGACGATCGCAAAAAATCCAAAAGAGCGGACAGCAAGCCCCACCCAAGGATTCCCTAAGAAAGCTTTTAGGAAGTGGGTCACTTCGATCCCTTTTTGGGCAGCTAGAGAGAGGCTATTGTCTCCCGTCACAGGGACAATCCCCATCACGAGTACTTGCCAGAGGATGTAGATCGCAAAAGGGATCAAGCTCCCGTAGAGGATCGCTTTTTTAAGGAGCTTCGGGTCGTGATCCAGATAGGTCGTTAGAGTTGGGATGATGATGTGGTACCCAAAGGTCGTCAAGACAACCGAAACGGAAGGGAGAAGAAAACCCCAATCGAAATGGAGAAGCATTCCAGGATCGACTCGATGCAAGCCAAAAACAAGTATCGCTACGTAAGTAAGAACAAGACCCCCCATCAAAAACCGGTTGAAAAAGTCGGCTACCTCCGTACCTAAATAGACAAAAATAGCGAAGACAAAAAACGTCACGACAGGCCAGATCCAGTCGGGCGTCTCACACGAGCAAAACCGCTCAATTAGATCGCGGATGATCTGGCTTGCTCCCAACATGTAGGCAACAGTAAGAGAGTAGAGGAGCAAGAGATAGACAATCCAGGAACCGATCTCTCCCGGCTTCCCGAACGTTTTGTGGACCATCGAGATCAAGTTGCTCTCTCCCTTCATACGAAGATTCACCTCAAGAAAGTAGAAAGCGGTGAGCATCATGAAAAGCCAGATAAAGGTCATCACGCAAAGAGAGGGGAAAAATCCAGCTTGTCCCGTGATCGCTGGCAGGGCGAGCATCCCTGCCCCAATTGTTGTTCCTGAAACGAGTAAAATAGCTCCTATCAGCCGGTTCTCTTTTCCGATCATAGAACAACCTCAACGTTAGCTGGCACAAGAGAAAAACCGAGCTCTTGGGCAAGTTCGAGGAAGAAAATCCCAACAGCAACCACCATAATGAGAGTTAGCCCAATACGGCCGATCGGCAAGACACGGCTCATGGGCAGTTTTCTCTTGTATCGGAGAGTCCAGACCATCAAGACAGGGAATATTCCAAACAAGATCACAGCTGAAAAACCCCCTGCCATGTTGAGGGCTTGTAGAAAGATCCCCGGATAGAGATAGGCGAAGGTGAAAGGGGGAAGGAGGGTGAGGAAGACAAGAGAGACCCGCCCCCATCTGATCTTGGGAATCTTGAGCCCATCCCCTAAAAAGTCGACTAAGCTAAGTGATTGGGCCAAAAAGGAGGTGACAATTGCAAACAGGGCAAAGAGTTGGGCAACCAGATTAATCCAGGAGCGACCCACAACAGATCGCAAAGCCTCCGTTGCCGCCTCTCCCTGATCGAGAGCCTGCATCAGCCCTCCGCGTCCCTCAAGAGGAATAATCCCCAGCATCACCACCTCCCAAATAAGGTATACGAGCAAAGGGAGAACGCTTCCAAACAAAACAACGATTCGGAGACGGCCAATATCCCCCTTCAAGTACATCGCAATGGAGGGGATCATGTTATGGAAGCCAAAGGAGATGATCAGAACCGGCAAAGCTGCAAAAGCATACTTCCAGTGATGAAGAGCTAAATTCTCGGGGTTGATATGGAACGAGCCGAGAAAAACCAGAAGGAGATAGGCTACGATCAATCCGAGCATCAGAAGACGGTTCAAATAGTCGACACTCCGCGTTCCCACACAAAGAAAGATCCCGAAAATCACCGTAAACAGGACACTCCCCACCCAAGAGGCAATTGCGATGCCAGCAAAATCGTCCAAAATCGAACTCACGATCGACCCACTAGCCGAGATATACGCGATACTGAGCGAGTAGAATAAGAAGAGGAAGAGGACCCAGCAGAGAAATTTCCCCGTCTTCCCCAAAGTCTTCTCCGCAATCGAGATCAAACTCAAATCATGCCCAATCGCCAGATTGGCTTCTAGAAGCAAAAATCCGGTCGAGGTCATGAAAAGCCAGGCGATGAGAAACATCCCGATCGACGGGAGAAACCCTCCAATCCCCGTAATCACAGGCAAGGCCAACATTCCGGCCCCGATACAGCTCCCTGCAACAAGGAGCGTCCCCCCCAGCACACTTCCAGCTTTCTGATCGGTTTCCATCCCAGAGAGCATACCTCGTAACTTTTTTCTGCTCAAGCTCTCAGTGCCTTACGGGGTGCAAGTAAAAGTGGAGCTTATATCGATAACCTTACTCAGTTGAGCTAGGCGATTCTATTTAAAGACTTAATATATAGCAAAGGCATTGCTCCCGCGATTGCTCTCTTGAAAACGTCCTTTTATATCAAATCGTTTGACTAATATCTATTTTTTTTATACAATTTTTATGTTAGAAAAAGTAAATTATGGTAGGAAAAGTAAAATGTCAATCGAATATTCTACTAAAGATCATAAGTGGGTTGGAGGCCAATTAATAGATCTATATGAATCCCATCAAGAAAAACAAAAAACTGGATTAGATAAAACTAAAGTTGGTAAATCTATTTACTTGTTAGCTTTGGGAGTTTTTATATGTATTGGAGCCCTTTTTTGCTCTCTTGCGGCCTACCAAGTACTTCCAGGTAGTATCAACGCGATAAGCCAATTGGGAACGTGGGGGCAAGTCGGCTCATTTACTCTGCTTATCTTGGGGAGTGGGTTATTTACCATCGGTTTG
>JAAKFR010000108.1 GCA_011064985.1 Chlamydiota bacterium | reverse complement strand
TGGGAATCTCTACTTTTTGCGCATTTTTATCTTGAATTTGTACGTCTGTCATCATCTAGTTCTCCTTTGAATTAGGGTTCAGTTTACCCCAAATTCGTGTCCAAGGAAACTAGGTGCAGTATATCATTTGCTTCTTTTGCTAGCTTCAGGACTTGGTTGAACATATCGCTAGGTAGATTCAACTCTGGTTGTTTGGTTTTTCTTCGAGCTCTGGGTCTTGGGTCTAGTTGTTTTGGATTCTTGTTTTTGAGAATGAACTCCTCAAGTAGGTCTACACACTCAATAGGGCTTGTTTTTTTCAATTTGTTGTAGGTGAAATGGTGGATATATCCCCCTTCTGAGGAAGGGAGGTACCGACAAAGCTCACTTTCTTTGCTGGCACCTATTTTCTCCATGGCTTGTTCCACGGTCTCTTTCAGTTTAGGCTCTAGAGTTGCTGTCATATTAAGCTCCTAGTAGTTTTAGTTTTCATCCGACACCAAAATAGCATTTTCATTAGAAAATGAGAAGTGATCGACTGACTTTTCCAAAACAGAAATCACAAGAGAAAAATGGTTTGTGTAGTTGTCGCTGACATGTTCAGTTACATTGCAATAGATTTTGACGAGGGGCTCTTCCCTTTTCCACTCCCCTCCTTTTAGGCACTCATCAATACTGAGGCATTCAATTTCAAGGTTGTCGCTGATGGGGATGAGGTTTACTTTAAGCTCTCCGTCTTCTTTTCTTCTCTCCGCGATTGCTTTGATTTTGGATGTATCTCAAGCTGCATTACAGGTTGCAATTGTGTAGCCTGGTTGGAGATCTTGTCCCATGGCTAGATAGAACTTTTGCTCGGGCAATTGTTTGGTCTTTTCTAGGAAGTTGTTCCAAAGGGCAAGTTCTTTTTCTGTGGGTTTGTCTCCGGGATAGATGAAGTTAAAAAACAAGACTGCGTCACTTGGACAGTTTAAGCCTACCCAAGCAATGTGTGCTGACACACCAAACATTTCTCCGACTGCCGTAAAAACAGGATAATCTCCCCAATTTAGGGTTTTGTGGGAGGAAAAGAGACTAAGATCTTGTTTGTCTAAAAAGCTCTGAGTCACATTGGAGGTGATTTGAACCCCGATGATTGGATGATCGATAGATTGAGGGTCTTCTAAGAACTTTTCCAAGGTGTCACGTGGGCCCCAGAAAGTCCAACTACAGGGATCTGATTTTCCATTTGGACTGATAGAGATGAAATTTTCAGGTAGTGCAAACTCGACTGCTAAGGGAGTCACAAGCTCTGGGAGGAGCTGTAGACAGCGTAAATCCTGACGATTTTGAGAGGTGGCAAAAAGAGGAGGAAAGCTCAGGGCAATCATTACGATGAGAATGGTAAGTGGTTTTTTCATGGAAATTCCTGGTTTGTTGTCTTCGAGTAGAGGTGATTTGTCTCTTAAGAGTTATAAGTAAGTCGTTTATAGATTTCTCAAGTTTTTGAGTCCACAGAAATTATGAGGCTCTATGGATTGATACTATCCAGTTGAAAGCAGGGACTATTCTGTAGATTTCAAAAGAGGTACCTTGATTTCTTTTAAAGAGTAAATCTACAAGACCCTGAATTCGAAAAACACATAGGTTCAAAGTTCGAATCCCTCTGTACCTTCAACCCGTAGGGACCTTGCAGATTCTCCAATTCATCTAAATTAAAGTACCCCCACCTATCTTCAAAACCACGTATCCAACCCCAACCGATTCTCGTTTCGGGATCGTATTCCGCCAAATACCATTCCGTGTATATCCATGGTGTAAAGAACTTCACTTGTAAAAGTGTCCCATGTCCTTTTTTCGCACCATGTAGCCCGGGTAGAAATTCAATCTGTTCGTTATTAATAATTTGCATCTCACTCTCCTTGTAGATCCATTCGTTTCAAAGCTAGCTGCTTCAACCCATTGCTTTTCTCGACCATCGGGAGGTCATACTAGCTATATATGTCGTATATATATCATGTGTCATATTTATGACACATCAAAATACGACGTTGGTCATAAATTTGAAGATCTTCTATCCTGAACGAGGAAAAAAAGTAGGTGCTTATGGACCTTCGAGAATATCTGTTCCGCAACAAACTAAATGTAAGTGACTTTTCAAAACAGATCAACTATTCACGCCAACATGTTTCGGGTGTTATCCACGGAAAAATCAAAGCTGGGAGAAAACTTGCAGAAATTATCGAAAAAGCAACCAACGGAAAAGTCAAAATCAAAGATCTAATGTAGGGAGAATAAAGTTGCCTCTGCAATCTTGGGAAACGCAGGTCTGATTAAAGAAATGGATACTAGTGATTATATTATCTATGCGGATGAAAGTGGTGATCACTCTATGAAGAATGTATACAAGGAACATCCTGTGTTTGTTCTAGCTTGCTGCATCTTCAAAAAATCCGAGTATTATTAACAGAGTCAAAACAGCCTTCAGTCAGTTGAAATTTGATTTCTGGGGACATGACATCGTTGTTTTTCATAGCCACCGCATACGCAAGCAAAGAGATGAATTTCGGATTTTTACGAATTTAGAGACTCAAGAGAGATTTTTGGACAGAATGAACGAGATCATCTCTCAACTTCCTTTTAAAATTGTAGCAACTGCGATAGACAAAAGAGATTTGAAAACCCAATACAACAAACCTGAAAATCCTTATGAACTTGCCCTTGAATTCTGTCTTGAAAGAGCTCATCATTTCCTCCATCACTTGAACCAGTCGAAGAAACTGACTCATCTTGTAGTCGAATCTCGAGGCGCGAAAGAAGACAAAGACTTGGAACTTGCATTCCGTCGTATTATGGATAAAAAAGGGATGTCGTCCTTTGACATTGTTTTTGCAGATAAGAGGGTAAATAGTGCAGGGTTACAGTTGGCAGATCTAGTAGCTCATCCAATTGGTAGACATGTAATAGACCCCAGCCAGGAAAATAGGGCATTTAAAATTCTTGAAGAGAAATTCCGCGAATATCCCAATTATCATGCAAAGGGATTGAAAATTTTCCCTTCCAAATCGATTGGATCTTAAAAGCGAAAAGCCCCGACAGTATGCCGAGGCTTAGCGCCGACCGAGAACCCCCAGTCCACTTATACACATGATTACACCAAAAAATCCTAATAAAATCCAGGGGAAATTCATTGTTTTCGAAGAGAAAGCTTTGTAACAGGAGTATTCCCTGGGAGCTTGAGGAAAGCGTAGTTGTTTGGGAGGGACTGGATCTGGGTGGGAAAGAGATGAAGGGGGCTTTCTTGGATTGGAGGGAAAGTTTGACCCTCTCTATAGCCACTGAGAAGAGAGAAGGAATATATAGGTTATGTAAAGATGAAACAACTCATAATTTCTTTGGTACGGCCGCCCATCATCACCCCATTTTAGAGTGGGAGATAGCTTAGTAATGGGAGTGTTGCCAGGTAGTTTGAGGTAAGCGTGGTTGTTTGGGAGGGATTGGATCTGGGTGGGAGAGATGAGAGGGGCTTTCTTCGATTGGAGGGAGAGGTTGACGCCATCTCGGACTTGGAGGGCGCCGTAGGAGATCCCCTCTTGGTACTCTTTGATTTCGGTTTCACTGAGGGAGCGGGAGATCAGTAAAGCTGTCTTTGGGGTCGTGCTCGGCAAAGATGAGGCGGGTGGCGCAATTGCCAAGGATGGTTTGGGAGGAGGCTCTTACGTAGATCTCTTCGAGTTGGGCGGGGCTTTGGAGGGCTAGAAAGGTGCATGACACCCTCTCTTACAATATAGAAAGAGAGGGTGGTGGTGAAGTCACTGTGCATTTTGAATGACAAAGGTGTTGATCACAGGCATGTGGTCACTTGGAGAATTTTCCCACTCAAGACCCTGTGGTTTTGCAGCCGCCTGTTGACTCATGTCTAAATCTGAGGCTGATTGCCAGTAGACATAATCGAGAGGAATTTCCCCGTAATGCCGATTCAAATTTGTTGGATATAACGGTTGCAGTGTGGAAAATCTGTTCTCATCAAGTATGTTGTGTCTTTCAAAGTGGATGGCTCTATGAGATGGATCGATTTGACTATATACATCATCTCCTTCTTCAAGACGAGGACAGTTAACATCCATCCCAAGAATCGTCATATGAGCTGCTTGAGCCTGACATTGAGACACAATCCTTGTTAATTGCCCATTTCCGCCAGCCATATCTTCACGAATCATGGGGATTTCCTCCTCACCCCCACTGCTTTGATTCAATCCAAAGCCGCAAATGTGACCGGAAATAGCATTGATAATCAAACCTGTTTCGTTCTCTCGAAGTTGAACACCAGTGTCATCCCCTAAATTGATAACACCAAGAAAGGTAAATCGATCTTGATTCCATAGTACTCGTGTGTTGGCAGTCTGGGCTTTCTCCGAAATCCCGTAATTTCCTTCCAAAAGCGTATCCAATTGTTCAAAATCATAGGCCTCCTGGACAAAAATGATGTCTAGGTCTCCCATTGCACTAAATTGACCAAGAACCATTTCTTGTCTCATTTCAGAAAAGGCAACAGTCCTACTCTCCTTATAAATTTCTTCTGCTTCTGCTACACCTTGTTCTCCCTGAGAAAGAGATTCAGGATGTTTTCCTGTTTTGGCAAATACTTGAGCTATGGCTCGATCTCCAATGGTTCCTAAATTCCAAGTTACTACTTTAAGAGAGAGGCCATCCCCTCCAAGTTCAGGTGACTTATCCTCACTTGAAGAAGACTTTCGTAGAGCAAAGAAAACAGCAAGTCCTACATCACCAAGCAGGATCGCTCCACCGGCTCCGGCCATTACGATTGTTGAAACACTATTGAGACCATGAATATTAATCACACCAAAATGATTCAGTAAGCCTGTAGCACCTAAAGCGATGCCGGCAATCGCAACAGCTGTAACAACGGATATTTTTACAACTTTTGGGGAACAGGGCATCTTTGAAAGACAGCCTTGGTTACTGCTATCAACCTGATTAAGATTTGGCATGAAATTCCTCCTTATTTGAATAAATTTTATTAATTTAGATTTATCATACTACTAAAACCGTTTATTTGCAAGGTAAAAATTTTCATTTGTGGTTTGATTTTTCGATATCGTGAAAGAGAAAACCCGGTAGAAGAGACTTCCGGTGAGAAGAGAGAAGGAATATATAGGTTATGTAAAGATGAAACAACTCATAATTTCCTTTGGTACGGCCGCCCATCATCACCTCATTTTAGAGTGAGAGAGAACTTGGTGATGGGGGTGTTGCCGGGGAGTTTGAGGTAGGCGTGGTTGTTTTCGAGGGATTGGATCTGAGTGGGAGAGATGAGAGGGGCTTTCTTCGATTGGAGGGAGAGGTTGACGCCGTCTCGGACTTGGTGAGCGCCGTAGGAGATCCCCTCTTGGTACTCCTTGATTTCGGTTTCGCCGAGAGATCGGGAAATCTTTTGAGCTGTTTCGGGGTCGTGCTCGGCAAAGATGAGCCGGGTGGCGCAGTTTCCTAGGATCGTTTGGGAGGGGGCTCTGCCATAGATCTCCTCGAGTTGGGCGGGGCTTTGGAGGGCTAGGAGGGCGCAGGCTCCGTATTTTCGTCCTTCGGTGATGAGGGAATCAAGAGCTTGGAGTTTCTGGAAGATGGGGAGCTCATCGATGACAAACCATATTCGTCTTTGGAGGTCTGGGGTAAGGCTGAGCAGGCTTCTTGTGGCGGTAGAAAACCAGGAGGAGAGGAGTGGGTTGAGGGTGGCTCTTTCAGAGGGTTTGGTGTAGAGGAAGAGCCAGCCTGGGGTTTTGTCTTGGATCCAGGTTTTGATGGAGAAGGGTGTGGTGGTGTCTGGGAGGTGCTCTAGACAGGTGAGGTAAGAGGCGGCAACAGAGCGGATGGAGGCGGCTGTCTTCTCAGAGTGGATATCTATGTGGGCAGCTGCTTTGGTCCCTTCGAGGAACTCGGCGAGTTTGTCGAGTGGTTGATAGAGGAGCCAGTGGGAGAGCTCTGAGGTTCTTTTGGTATCGGAGAGCTTTTGTATGAGGGTGGAAAGGAGGGTTCTGGCGGCTGTTCTCCAGTAGTTTTCGTGATCGCTTAGGGTTTGGGGGATGAGGCTCTCCGCAAGGGTGTCGTAATCGAAGGTGGTTGTACACTCACTCCAAGGGTGCCAGGGTGCTGTCCTTGGATCAAAGGGGTTGAGGAGGGTGTCTTGGTAAGGGTCGAAGTACTTTTCTACAAAGAGTCCTGTTGGATCGAGGATAATGGTTTTCTGAGAGCGGATTTGGGGCAAAATGTGGTGGAAGGAGTTGGTTTTGCCTGTTCCGGTTCCTCCTGTGACGAGGATGTGTTGGGTTTCGGTCCCTTTGAGAAGGGGCATGGAACCGATTTTGATGGGAGAGGCTTTTCTCTTGAGGTGGAGTTGGATTTTCAGGAGGGTGGGTGAAATTTGTTTTTTCCCCGATATGTGTTGTTTCTTTTTCGTGGCTCTTCCACGTAGAAAGAAGAAGAGAAGCATGGAAAAAAAGGTGGCTACACCTGCTAGGAGGCTTTTTTTTGAGAGGGTTTGGGCTTTTTCGAGGAGGATGGTGGTGTTTTGTTTGGTGAGGTTTTGGAGATGAGAGGGTGTTGTCGTTTTGAGTTCGGAGGTGGTTCTTTCTGAGGTGAGTTTCT
>JAAKFR010000107.1 GCA_011064985.1 Chlamydiota bacterium | reverse complement strand
GAACCGGAAAAATCAAAACGCCAAAACTCAAGGTCTCGAGTCCCAGGATTGAGGGTAAATCCAAATGCGTTATTGACCCAATTGGTGTCGGCAACAAGAAAGGGCTCAGGGAAAGCAAGCCCCTCTTTTCGCATCACCTCTAGGATCCGATCGTGGCTTAAAACCGGAGAGCGGGTGGTATTCGAGGCCTGGATATACAACCCTTTTATGATTCGACGCAGATCGAGTGAAGAGAGCATCCGATACCTCCCTATCTCCTCTTCCAAAGGAGAAAAGAGACGAAACATCTCTTCTTTAGTCTCTTTTTGAATCTCTGAAAGTTGTTCTAAAACCCTCCGAAAGTGGTCTCTCAAATCATGTTCGGGAAAAAGAGGGAGCAGTCGATAGAAAAGGCTATCGATCTCATCGGCAAGTTGCATGAGCCCTCCTCTCTGCAACCATTTCTGGTTCACTAACACTTCAAGAACCCGCCTCCTAAACTCGGCAGGGTACATGGGAGGAGCAAAGTCGGGTAGAATTGCACGAGCAAGGGTTCTATACGAGGAGGGGAAAAACCCAAGGACTCTCTCGGTAAGGTAGTGGATCATTCTCCCACTTAAGAGTTGCTTTTCGAGAAAGGCCTCTTGTCCACTCAGCCACACATCACGGATCCATGTATAGGGGTAAAGGTCACTCTCCCAACTCTTCCGGAAAAGGGACCAACCAGGTTTACATATGAAAGCATGGGTGGGGGAGAAGGCGAGCATCGAGCGATTGGGGTCTTGTTCGTAGAGTTTTTGTGTTGAGAGGGGGACTGCCCGTAAGATTTCGATCCAAAAAGCGAGTAATTCGTTCTCTTTTTCAATCCATTTTTTCTCCTCTTTTGGCTTGGTACCGCTCCCGTAGTAGCAACTCACAAGAGTCTCCATTGTCCCTCCAGAGGTATAGGACCACGGTTTTCTGTTGACTTTCTCCAAATTTTCTAATGGGTCTTCCACATGAGGTTCTCGGTAGGCCTTTGCTAGTCGATGGATCGAACTTTCTAAAAATTCTGACTCTTTGATGGTATGGATGGTCGTTGCGACTAGCTCCGAGATCTCCCTGCGGAGCCCCTCAAGCTCAGGGAGAGCGGCAAGGTCCATTTCAGTTGAGACGAAAAATGCTGTGAGATACTGGATATATTCTGAGGGAGAATGGATCAGAGTCCAAAGAGAGGGGTTAGCCCTCCCATGCTTATAGAGAAGGCGGAATCCAGCCGGACTGTCATCATACGGGTGGGCCACAACGTCATGCATCTGGGGATCGTAGACCTCTTGGAAATAGTCACGGATTTTTCCCCCATAAAAATCGATGAGAAAGGGATAGAGCTGCGAGAGCCTTCTCATCTTATCTTCCGCCTCCTGCCCTTCTACAACCACTCGATTCACTTCGTGGCGCCTCATCTGGTAGTCAGCCCGGAGCCATCCTGCCTCACTTTCAGAAGAGGCTCGCCGCATTCTCCCTTCCAAGTATTTCAACTGTGCAGACATGTGGTCGAACCTAGATTGCGCCGCTTCGACATCTTCTCGGTAGCGATCGACAAGAGTTTGGAGGGTGCGAAATAGGCTCTCTCCAATCCCATGGGGCTCTTCTACCTGAACACCTAAGCTTGTAAAAAAATTCCATTTGGCAAAATCAGCTTTTGCTTCGGAAAGAGAGGCTAATGTAAATTCCCAAGCTTTGAGTATAGCGTTATCTGTGAGAGCTTTAAAACCTCCTTTGGCCGCTTCCCACTTCTTTAGGTATTTCTCACAAGAGATCCTCTTATCGCCTCGGGAGACAGGCCTTTGAATCACAAGCTCTCTTGCAACCTCCTCCATAGGTCTTTTCTGAAAAGTTTCCACCTCTTCCTCGGTTAAATCCTGGGACTTCAAAAGAATTTCACGAATCAAAGAATGGGGAGTGAGCATGGAAAATGGGTCTTTCTCCTCTAAATTAAGATATTTCTTCAGACACCTGGCGCTAAGCTTCGCGCTTTTGCTCTTGATGAGCCCTGCAGCTACAAAAGCAGCTTGTAGGCCAGGAGAGAGAGCCAGTAAGTCGTAGGGGTTTTCTCCAAATAGGTAGAGGGGGAGAGGTTTTAGTAAATCTCCCATCCCCCAATGAGGGCTAAAAGGGACAGCATACTCATTTCCTTCAATAGTCCGCGTGAGCCTCCCTGTTCCAAAAAGCTGCCCCATGTCTTCCAAAAACTGGAGAGGCTGCTCTTGCTGGATCATGATTGCAGGAGCTGTTGCAAAACAAGAACCCACATTCTGCCTAAGGTAAGTCAAAAGGGCCGAAAAGGCTGCTTGTCTCGCATGAGAATGGGTTATGAGAGTCCCATCAGTTAGAAGAAGCGTCTCTCGAATCAACTTCTGAATAGGCGAGTTTTCGTGAGGGGCGTAGATCCTTTTTAAAGCCAAAACGAATGCTCTTTCTTCTGCAAAAGAACGGAGAATTCTCTTCACATGCAAGAGCCTAGGAGTGTCGTGAAACCGATTTGGCCCAAGAGAGTAGAAATTCTCCTCCAAAAAGCGGAGAGACTTTTTTGTAAGAGAGATGTCGAGCTCCCCTTTCTCATCGATGAGAATGCTGGCAAGCCTACGAGCTTGGTAGACACTTCTCCATGAACTGCTCTCCTGAAGGTGGGATTTCTCAAAAGCATTACAAATTTCAGTAAACTCTCCGCAGATCACCTCCTCAAGGGGATCTGCATACGTTCGCAAAGAGGCTACCTCAACAAAAGCTGTTTCTAAAAAACTCTCGATCAAATCCCTTAAACCCCCTTCCATCAACGAAGAAGCATCTTTTTCGTCAAATTCTCAGATATTTATTTACGGAATGTAGAGAGAGATGATCGTGATCTCCCCTTCTTGAGGAGTATTCCCGATATAAGCTCGCATCTCCTTTTCCAGCTCCTCGATTGCTTGCTTAGCACTTCCCCATTTCCCTTTTTCCAAAAGAGCTCGGAAACGGTCGTTGGTAAACAGTTCCTCTTCTTCATTCCTAGCAGTCTGCAATCCATCTGTATAAAAAACAACTGTATCTCCCTTGGAAAGGGGATAGGAATCGGTTTCATACTGGGTCTCTAATTCAAGCCCCATTGCGATCCCTTTATGCTTTAGAGTTACAAGAGACCCATCTGCTTTTCGTACAATACCTGGCGTATGTCCACATGAGGAGTAAAAAAGAGTGGAGGTATTGGGATCATAAATTCCAAGGAGGAGCGTAATGAACATCCCTAAATCTCCTACATCTTCTGCAAAGGCTTTATTGGTGCAAGTAACAATCTCACCCGCATCGTCATAGAGGGTAGCGTATGCATGTAGAAGGCTACGAGCAGAAAATGCATAGAGGCAAGTTGAGATCCCCTTTCCTGCAGCATCAGCTACTGCAAATACTAGGTTCTCTTCTCCTGACCGATTTTGTTTCACAAAGTGGGTGTAGAAATCCCCTCCAACTTCATCTCCTTGGATGTAGAGACCGGCAATCTCAGCTCCTTTGATAGCGGGGATAATAGTTGGAATCAGGTTCTTTTGTACCTCACGACCGATAGCAAGTTCCCGCTCGTAGGTCTCTTTTTTCACCCGCTCATCTTCAGCTTGTTGGATATTCTTCAACAATCCGTCCACAGTTTGGTTGAAGATGCTCCCCAAGTGATTGATCTCAAATCCGAGGGGCTCTTCTTTGAAGCGCTGTCCATACTCCCCCCTACTCACCTCACCCATCACAAACGAGAGTTGTCGCAAAGGACGGGAGATCCATCGAGAGAGCCAAAAAGCCACCATCCCACCAACCAAGACAACAACTCCATAAAAAGTGTAAATCAAGAGAAAATGGCGAATTGCTTTTCCGAAAAACTCCTCTTTAGGGATATAGGCGACAACGGATAGACCGACACCAGAAATATAAGCCCGATAGCCCATATATACTTTGTTTCGAAAGACAAACATGAAAAAGGGAGGATCACCAGTGGGTATGAGAGAGAGCGGCTGCTCAGCTAGTTTGGTTGATCCCACCTCATTTAATTTGAGAATTTCTTTTTTTCTACTGGATGAAAGAGGATCAAAGTATTCCCCTTCTAGCTTCTTGTCTGTTGAGAAAAAGACGATTCCATCGCCATTGAGAACCGCAAAATCTATCCCACGAAAGGGACCCTGCTGAAGAATTTGGTCCATTTCCTCTTCAATGTCGGCTACCACCATCAAAATCCCAATCGTTTCTTTTGTCTCTTTTGACGGAATGGCATGGGCAATATAGATAAAGGGGATATCACTCCCAGTCTCTTCAGAGTAGACATACCGGATAAACGAAATCCCCTGTTGGTACTGCAGATCTGCCAATCTCTTGAAACTGGTGAAATTCGTGCCTACTAGCGACTCAATATTTGAGGCAAGAATTTTGTGGTCTCCCTCTTTTCCCGGATCTAAGAGAATAATATCTAGGTCTCCCGCAAGATCGACAGCCTTTTGTAGCTCAGGGTTCAAATTTCCTACATTCCCAGACTCGATTCTTGTCTGAAGATCGAGCAGATAGACCAACTCTTTGAGAAGAACTTGTTTCACTGGTTGAATTTCTAAAAGAGAAAAGGCATGAAAATTTGCCGTCTCCCGAAGATCCGCTTTCCCATCCTCTATGGAATTTTTGTAGGTTCTCTGGAAAAAGACGAACGAGTTGATAATAAGTGGGAGGGCCAGCAAGAGGAAGCTGATCACAAATACGCGGAGAGTAAACGACTTTTTAATCATAAATATGCATTACAAGTAGAGTGATGTCATCATGTTGAGGGGCTTCTCCTGTAAACCCACTTACCGCTTGGAGAATTTCCTCCACTATACTAGAAGCACTCATCTTGCTGATCTCTTGAACGGAGAGAGCCAGCCGTTTTTCCCCAAAAAGGTGGTTGTGCGGATCGTGAGCCTCCGTAATCCCATCAGAGTAGAGGACTAACGTATCACCCCTTTCTAAGCGCGTTGAATGGGGGTGAAATTCTCCCTCAGAGTGGAAAATTCCCATCGCGATTCCCATGTGATTGAGATATTCAACGCTCCCATCTTGCCTCCTCACTAAGATGGGGTTATGACCAGCAGAGTAGTAGTGGAATTCCCTGTTTTCCATGTCATAGATTCCCATAACAGCTGTCACAAACATCCCGGTCTCTGCTGTGTCGATCTGGAAGAGATTATTGGCCTCAGCAATTGCCTTTCCAATATCCTCAAATTCTCTTGCAAAAACCCGCAAGATATTTCGCAAAATAAGAGAGTAGAAACAAGCTTGTACCCCTTTTCCAGAGGCATCGGCAACTCCTAAAACGAGCTGCTCCCGCCCATCGATCTCTCGGACAAAAGCGTCGTAAAAATCTCCTCCAACTTCGATAGCTGGGATATAACTTTCTGCCAGATCTACAGTTGGGTACGTTGGCATTTTTTCCGGGAAGAGATTTCGCTGCACCTCGCGCCCCAAATAGAGCTCTTGAGCCAAAGTCTCTTTTTGGACTCGCTCCTCTTGGGCTTGCTGTTTTTTTTCTATTACAGCATCAATCGTTCGGTTATAGATATCGCCCAACCTATTGATCTCAAATCCAAAAGGATCTGCCTGATAACGAGTTTCGAGATCCCCTTTTTGGAGACTGAGCATCACACGGCTGATATTTCGCATTGGTTTAGCCATTCTATGGATAAGGAGATAAGCCAAAATCCCCCCAAAGAGCAGAATGCAAAAATAGACTAAGTAGATCTTGAAGAAATTCTGAATAGGGAGTTTGAAAATCTCCTTTTTTTCAGAATAGGCTAAAAGGGCCAGATCTGTAGCTGGAAAGGTCTTGATATACCCTATCTGAGCCTCATCCTCCCAAGTAAATTCGAAAAAAGGGTAGTCACTTTCATCATCTACAGGTAGGGGGTTTTCCGGAAGAGGTCCTTCATTGAAAGGGATCTCCTTTTCGTATTTTTCCCTAAAGGTATCGCTTAAAGGGAGAAAATGTTGGAAACGAAAATCGGGATCGGTAGCAGCAAATACGATGGAAGAGGGGAGAAGAACAGCAAAATTTACCGGATATTTTCTCATATCTGGAGCAAGTACCGTCTGTATATTCGATGTAACATCTTTCGCAACAACTAGAATTCCCTCTGGTTCGCCTGTCACTTCGGAGAAAATGATATGGGCTACGAGGAAAAAAGGGATATCAGTCGTCCTTCCATAGGTGATATAGTTGGTATACCCTCTAGCGAAATCCTCTTCAGAAAACAACGCGGTCGTTTTAAACAGGTCTGTATAGTCCCTTCCTACATACTCCTCGTTGCTGGAGGCAACAACTTCATACTTCCCATCCTCAGTGATTTTCAAGAGAAAAATTCCGTAAAAATCCCCCGCTTTTGAGAGTTGTTTCAACTCCTGGTCGAGTTGCTTATCTTCTTTACTCTGAAAATGGTCTTGTAGATGCAAAAAATGGGTGAAAATTTCTAAGAGTGGCTTTTTTACCGGCTGCATTTGACTAAAGGGGAGGTCTCGCATTTGGGCAACTTCTACGAGATACTCTTTTGCATCAACTATCGTAGCTCGGTATCGATTCTGAATAAGAATAAAAGAATCCACCAAAAGAGGGAGAGTCAGTAGAATGAAGCTCACTGCTAGGAGTCGAAAACCAATGGTTTTTCTAAAAGGAATCATAGGCCCCACC
>JAAKFR010000106.1 GCA_011064985.1 Chlamydiota bacterium | reverse complement strand
TTTGGGCGTAACCCAAATCAGTTAAAAACTCAAGACTCTGGTCTTCAGACACAAACATACCAGGCTCTTGCATCCAGGCTCTTGCATGCCCCCTACCGGGAAATAACGAGAACGGAAGGCCACCTACTTTGTGCCTGAGGATGGGAACTTGGGTTTTTAACTGATTTGGGTTACACCCAAGTAAATTTACGCCTTCAAATCGCAGTCTTGTAATGAGAAAAAGCCATTTAGCAAGGAATCAAAACGGAAGATCGCGGTTTGTATTCCGATTCTTTATCTTTGTTTTTGCTTGCCTATCTTCCTTAGAGGGGAGTGTAACGATCTCTCCTAAACAAGCAGATATTCTCTCAGCATTTTTCAAGGAAATATGCGAGTGTGAAGCTGGTTATGTTTTTTATGACAAAAAACCTTTATGCTTAATTCCATACTCACTCAACCCTTCCCATTTTGAACCCAAAGAAGATCACCGATGCTCCACAGCTATATGTGTCGCAAAAGAAGTTTTACAAAATCCAAGGCTTCAATTTGATAACATCATGTTTCATTTTGATGATAAAGATGAATACCTTTTAATCATTAACAAAAAAGAGTTCTTGAAGTGTGTTGAAAAAAATCTTGTATTATTTCAATACCTGTTGGGGCCAAATATTACTCCTCAGTCTTTACTCAATTCTATTTGTTCTAATGAAACCTCATTTTGTGAAACAGTACGTTATGATAGAGCATTAATCGGCATTCTACTAGGTTATGGAACCCAGAATTCTCTTTACCAATCGAGATATGAAAACTTAGACGTAGGAATTTTGAATGTTCAAGATCTACCTCCCTATAAACCTTTAGTTATGGAGTACTCTCAGGAGACCAAAGAGGATCTGGTCTTCTTTGACTCCAGTTCATTACGAAAATGGGGAACAGATCGACTACATTTGAAACCTTCGTTAGGCTTTTTCTCTCTAGAAGAGGAGAAGAAAAACCTAGAGAAGCAACTGCAAGGAACTTCGGGCAAACTGAAAGAAAAACCTTATTTCATATTCGGGTACCTCCCCTCAAAAGAGACCAATCAACGGCTAGAGGAGCTCGAATCTACCCAAAAGAAAATCAAAGCCTTACTTAAAAGAGAATCATTTCTTGAGGATACTCTCAGTTTGTTACTTAAAGAGAGCTTTGAAATCGAAGAAGCCTCTAAAGGATACACCTCTTTTAGCCCTCAGATTGAAATCAACAGTGCAATTGCGAAGTTGTTATATGAGAACATCCCTGACTCGAAAAAAGAATGCATATCTGCTTTTATTAATGGTTTTGTCGGAGTAAATGAAACAACTAAATTACGAGAATTTCCCATTTCCTCCCATAGAGTCCTTGAAGAGCTCCAAAAAGCCAAATCGAACCTTGAACAAGCAAGCCTATTCTTTCACCAACTCAAAGAGAGTCCTACCCTCACTCCTGCCATGGATTCCCATTTATATTTTTCTATCCTAAACGAAGGAAAAGGTCCTGCCCTACAAGGTGACAGGGAAGTATTGCTCGACTTTGAAATTTTTGATCCTTCTGAGAAATGCTTAAACAGCGGAATCCATACTCGCATACAATTAGGGGACATGCTCCCAGCAATTGCACATGGGATGCAGAATATGAAAATAGGTGAAAAACGACTGCTGTTTATTCACCCTGCAATAGGGTATGGAATCCATACCCTTTTAGAAAAAGGGATGTATCTTAAAGTCGTCGTTACTTTACATCACATCTACCAAAACCAAAAGCCTCTTCCCCCCTTAGAACCTGTCGATTTATCCTTCATACTAGACAAAAAGTTCCAAAAAGCGTGTCTTGAGTCGCATTTGTGTACTCTTGAATCTCTTGGTGCCCAAAAAAGGTGGTCACTGGAGTCATTTGGACAGATCCAAGTTGAAAAAATCCAACAGGCCCTCAACCTTGTGGACCCCTCAAGTCAACTCTCGTACGATGAGTCTATGGCCATTTACCACTACTTTTGGGATCTATATTTCGGCAAGGGCAATTCTAATGATAGATTGGTATTAGACTAGATAACCCAGAAGTTTGAGGAGGCGGCGGTCGAGGTCTTCTTCGGAAATCTTGCCTGTGCGGACAAGGTGAGCGAGGTAGGAAATCACGACTCGGAGCTTCTCTTCATTAACCACGAATGTGTCTGTCCCCTCTTGATAGGCCTCAAGAAGAGACTCCGTCGTAATCGCTTGGGTAGCGTCGAAAAACGTGATGGTTTTGACTCCTAGGTTGATGGGCATCTCAAGAACAGAGGTCGCGGTAGTAGAGGAGGAGCGGGAATTTGAGCGACTCTCATTCCCATGCTTTTTCCCGGCAGTTCCCCGTTTCTTGCGAAGGCCACGGCAGAATTCTTCTTGTTCTTCTTCTTTAAGCGAGGTAGAACGGTTTTTCCTCTCCCAATCGAGTTGGATATCGACACCCATTTGGGCGTTTTTCTCCCCAACTGCCTCCCCCAACTCCGAAAAAGAGAGGGATGCAAGGGAGTCTCCCTGACCTAGCAAGGAGAGAGAGTAGAGAAAGTCGTTTGCTACGAGCAGAGAGGTTTTGGAAAGGGCGCGATACTCCTGGATCAAGTATCTTTGCCGGGTCTCCTCCCCTTGTGTGAATAAGATACCTCCAATCTGCCAGGTTTGGATCAAGATTTCCGTGTTTCTTTGAAGAGAAAGATCATAGAGGGCCTTTGTCTCGAGAAAACAGAGTTTGGCACACTTCTCTTCGATTGTCGTGAATTGAGTTAAATACGACTTCCGATTTACAACACGCTCTTTCTCAGAAAAATGATGAGATGAAGTAGGGTTTGGCTCAGGGAGTGTGGCAGTTGGCTGAACGGGAAGCTCCTCATCTTTTTCTCCCCAGGCCCTCCCCTGGTAGAGGACACGGCGCTTACTTTTTTGCTCTTCTCGCTCGTCATCTGGACGATCCCCATCTACAGGCTGGATCCGGGGGATCTCACTCATGGAAAAATCTGGTCCGTACACCATAGGTCACCTCGTAAAATTCTTTGTTATATTATATCACAACTCATTTAAGGGAATATTAAGAACGAACGAGGATTTTTCTGCAAAGAAAAAAAATGGGAAAGAGGTTTTTTTTCCAAAAACCACATCCCCGGAAGCAAGCCTATTTCGAGCAAACACCTATTCTGAGTAGACTTTAAAGGTAAACAAAGCGCCAATTATTAATAAAATTAATACAGATTTTTAACTCTATCTTAATGATTGTTTTGCGTTCATTTATATGTGTAATGTTAAGACAAGATTACAAACTCTTAATTTTATTTTCCCTAAGAGTTTTTGAAAAATCGGGCACGGGCACGCACACGGGCACGGGCACGAATTTGGCATCGCGGAAACGATGCAGGTGGTGAGAAAATCGGGTAGGGGGTAAGATAAAGGCTATGAATTCAGGAAGTTTTTACTCCCAATATCCAGATGCCTCCCCCAAGGAAAGGGGTAAAGCTGTTTTGTCTCAGATTGGGAAAGAGAGAGCCATCGAAGCTCTCAGATGGATGGTCTTGATCCGCCAGTTCGAGCTGCGTGGTGAAGCAGCCTACCAGCAGGGAAAAGTAGGAGGGTTCTACCACGCCTACTCCGGTGAGGAGGCGATCCAGACTGCTGCTGTCCAGGCCTTTGGGCGTGACAACTGGTACGTCGACTTCTACCGGTGCCATGCCCTTGCCCTCCTTTTGGGTGCTACTCCTAATGAGCTGATGTCGGAACTGTATGGAAAGGCAAATGGGAATGCGAAGGGGCGCGGAGGCTCGATGCACCTCTACACCGATAGACTCCTCGGGGGTTTTGGAATTGTCGGAGGCCACCTTCCGATTGCTACGGGGGCTGCATTTTCTCTCAAATACCTCAACAAAACCGATGAAGCAGCGATTTGTTTTTTTGGAGAGGGGGCTGTTGCGCAAGGGGCTGTCCATGAGTCGCTCAACCTTGCCTCCCTTTGGAACCTCCCGGTAATCTTCATCATCGAAAATAACCAATGGGGAATGGGGACCCACGTGAGTCGGGCTCTTGCCACTCATGAGAAGATCGCCGAAGCGATGGCCCCTGCCTACCAGATGAAGGGGTATACCTTAAACGGGATGGATTACTTCAACTGTTACGAAGGATTTTCCCATATCTACCAAGAGACTCTCTCCACGCAACGTCCTGTTTTAGTCGAGTGTGTGTGTGAGCGGTTCCGGGGCCACTCGATCTCAGATCCTGGCCTCTATCGGACAAAAGAGGCTCTCCAAAAAGTGATGGAGCAAGACCCGATCCATTTTCTTCGCATTTGCCTAGAAGAAGAGGGACTCCTCGATGAAGAGAGTTACAAAGCAATGGAGAAAGAGACGAAGCAAGAGGTCCTAGCTGCCATGCAACACGCGGACAAGAGCCCTTGGCCATCACCTGCTACCCTTGAGGAGGGTGTGTATGCCTCCTAAAACCCAAGTAATCGAAATACGTGAAGCCCTCCGGCAAGCCCTCGATGAAGAGATGGCCCATGATGATCACGTCGTCATTTTGGGAGAAGAAGTGGCAGAGTATAACGGAGCCTACAAGGTGACCAAGGGGATGCTAGATAAATGGGGCCCCGAACGGGTTCTCGACACCCCTATTGCCGAGTTGGGATTTGCAGGACTTGGCATTGGAGCTGCCATGACAGGCCTCCGCCCTGTTGTCGAATTCATGAGCTGGAACTTCTCTTTTGTCGGGGCCGACCAGATCCTCTCAAATGCTGCCAAAATGTACTATATGTCGGGTGGACGATTCTCTGTTCCAATCGTATTCAGAGGACCTAATGGGACCGCTGCCCAGGTCTCCTCTCAACACTCCCACTGCGTCGAATCCCTCTATAGCAATATTCCAGGACTCATCGTGATTGCCCCTAGCAATCCATACGATACGAAGGGACTCCTCAAAGCAGCTATCCGAAACAACAACCCGGTCCTCTTTTTAGAAAACGAACTCGATTATGGATTGAAAGGGGAAGTTCCTCTTGAAGAGTATGTTCTCCCGATCGGGAAAGCAAAAGTTGTCCGAGAAGGGAGAGATCTCACTCTCATCTCCTATAGCCGAATGCTCAACCTCTGCCTTGAAGAGGCGAAAGAGGCCGCCAAAAGAGGGATCGAGATTGAAGTCATCGACCTTTGTACAATCAAGCCTCTTGATATTGGAACTCTTGTCCGGTCAGTCCAAAAGACCCATCGGTGTCTTCTTGTCGAAGAGGGGCATTTTTTTGCCGGGATTACAGCTGAGATTGCGGCCGAACTCCAAGAATTTGCCTTTGATTCTCTAGACGCTCCGATCGGACGAGTCTGCCAAAGAGAGACCCCAATGCCCTACTCCAAAGTGTTAGAAGCGGAGACAATCCCCAATAGACGACGGATCCGCGAAGCGATTGAGAAAACCCTACGCTAGGAGACTGCTTATGCCTTTTACTATGACGATGCCCAAACTCTCCCCGACAATGGAAGAAGGAACGATTGCCAGATGGTGCAAGAAGGAGGGAGAGTTTGCCCATGCAGGTGAGCTTCTTCTCGAAATCACAACCGATAAAGCGACTGTCGAACACACCGCCCTTGACGAAGGGTGGCTGAGACAGATCGTGGCGAAGGAAGGGGCAACTATCCAGGTCAACCGAGCGATTGCCGTCTTTACCGAAGAAGAGGGAGAGAGTCTCGAAGGGTACAAAATCGAAGAGGAGGCTCCCCCAACACCCCCTACAGTCGCGGAGGAAGAAGAAGAGGTAGCAGAGAAAACCCCTCAAGCTGCAGCTCAGCCAAGGCGTGCTGAGCCCACATTTGTTCCCGAACCTCCCCTTGAGAAGCCGACTACCCTCCCTCCTCATGGGGAGAGGGTGATCGCCTCCCCTCTGGCACGGAAGCTCGCGAAAGAGAGAGGGCTCGATCTTTCTACCGTCGAAGGGACCGGGCCTGGAGGGAGGATCACCAGCCACGACCTCGAGAAAGCCCAGCCTGAAGGGCTCATCACTTTTGGTAGAAAGGAACGTCCTGAGAAAGCTCCTGGAAGCTACCACGAGATCCCCCTCACCCCAATGCGAAAAATCATCAGTAGAAGGCTCCAAGAGTCAAAAAGCTATATTCCCCACTTCTACGCCAAACAGGTGATCGACGCCGCCCCCTTAGCCGATCTCCGAGAACAACTCAAAGAATTTGGGCTCAAACCCACCTTCAACGATTTGGTCATCAGAGGGACAGCTCTTGCCCTCAGAGTCCATCCTGGGGTAAATACCGGCTTCCACAGTGTCAACCAGTCGGTCATCCAATACGAGACAATCGATATTTCTGTTGCGGTGACTTTAGAAGAGGGGCTCATCACCCCGATCATCCGTCATGCCGATTTCAAGAATGTAGGGCAAATCTCAAGTGAAGTGAAGAGCCTCGTCGCAAAAGCAAAGAGAGGGAAGCTCCAAGAATCGGAGTACAAAGGAGGGTCGTTTACCGTCTCGAATCTCGGGATGTTCGGATTAACCGAATTTTCAGCCGTGATCAACCCCCCACAAGCCGCCATACTCGCTGTCGGGGGGATCGAAGAGGTGGCTGTTGTCCGGGAGGGAAGCGTGGTTCCGGGCAAGCAGATGACCCTCGTCCTCTCTGCCGACCATCGTGTCGTCGATGGAGCTTTGGCAGCCCAGTTCCTCAAAACCTTGCAAAACCTCCTTCAGCACCCCGCCTCCCTCCTCCTT
>JAAKFR010000105.1 GCA_011064985.1 Chlamydiota bacterium | reverse complement strand
TGGTGTATTTTTGCCGATAATAGCGGTAGGTGGAAAAGTCATACTTGGCACAGAGGGTAATAAAAAGACGTTTTTTCCATGGGCTATCAAAGGAGACTTTATATTCGATTGCTTTCTGAGCCTGCTGGTGGAAAGCATTAAGAATTCTTTGTTTTGCGAGAATAGCGGCCTGCTTCTCCCCTTGAAAGGAAGCTCGCTGAATTAATGCCTCAATCTTGGTCAATTTATCGAGAACAGATGACATATCACCTCAAAATAAACCGACACCATGCCATAGCTCATATTTTTTTTCACGCACTCTTACCGGAAGGACACAATTATTGGCGATAGGGGACATTTCTACTTTGCCCAAACCCGGGGACATTTTAAACTTGCTGCCACGGACAAAATCAAAAATATTGACTTTATCGATCTGTTGAACATACTGATTCTTGAAAATATTCGCACAAATTCAAGGAGGTAACAATGGCTTTTCCACAACCAATAACTCAAGAAAACATTCAAATTACTACTCATATTACAGAAAGAGAACCATCCAATTTAACTCTTTCTTGTGCCATAGAAACCATAGTCATGAATGGTGAAATTAATCATGCTTTGAGAGGAGCCATAACAAAGTTATTCTTTACCTGGGAAAAGAAATGTGCGAGCTCAAGAGCAGATATCGGAGAAGGGAGATGTAATTTTGCTTATTTTTCTATTTATGCATTGCTTACGGAGGGAAAAAAAGAGGCTAACGAACAGAAGATATTAGATGGTTGTAGCCTATTGTATGATTTTCTCAAAAAAGAGAAAAACTTGTGCGGAAAGCGAAAAGAGAGAATTTTGTCTTATGCTTGTGCTATTCTCGGGGAATATGATTCTGAATCTTTGAAGCCGATTCAAAGTCATCTTACCAGAAAACGTGCTAATTGTAAGAATAGTCACTCGAATGAAAATAGTGATCTTTCAGAAGAAACGAATTGTATTCTTCCTAGCAGAGAGAAAATGTTGCTTATGGCTCAGAGTTTAGCAATAGTTCCCGCTGGAAATTCGAGTTCAGACCAGCGAAATTCTGAATCTAACTTCGCCGCTTCCTCTCTGATGCTTGAAAGATCTTCTACGCGACATATTGTGCCTGAAGCAACGAAATTAGCTCAAAGTTCAATATCAAAAATATTTATTTCTCAACTCCTAATAAGACTTAGGAAAAAAATATCGGAAGCAGTTGGGAAAGGTCAAGAGGGTGAACTTCGAGATTTATTTCAACATGAGGTGACAAGGCTTCACCAGCGATATTCCTCTCAACCAACTGAAGTTTGGCAGTTTTGTAACGCATTTCTCTACGTACTTAGCCAAATAGATCAGGAGAATAGAGTAGAGGTTTGTGAACGATTTTTCTTAAGTCCAACTACAGGAATTTGGTGGCAACTTCGTCAAAGATATAACTATAAAGAGCCCTTACAGGGAAGATGTCCTGGTACATCTGTTTATCGAGAGAGATTAAAAGACGTCCGTAAGGAGTTTCTTGAAATTTCTGAGTCCGATGTAAGAGATGTAAGAGAAGTTCAAAGACAACGATCTGAAAAGATACGTGATTTCTATAGGATGCTAATCGATGATACTTTTGAGATGATGGAGAACCCCCCCCTTTGTAGGTATGATGTCAGAGTGATGGGATCTATTGCTCGGGAGGAATCCTCTCCCTATTCAGACATTGAATATTTCATTCTCGTTGAAGAACCTGAGAAAGGTACAGAAGAACAAAAATGTGAGCGACTTAGGAAAAATAAAGAATATTTTAAACACTTTGCTCAAATTTTAGATTTTCAAATTATTTCATTAGGGGAAACTGATTCTCAACTAGTGCCATTACCAAAAGGCCTACTTCCTGGGTTGCAGATTGATATAGATGGCAATCCAGCACTAGAAGGGGGAGACTCATTAATTTCAACTCCAAAAGAATTTGCGCAAGGCCACCCTACTTCTCAAGAAAACACTGATAAGCAGAGGTTTAAATGCCATCTTTTTTCGATGAGTCTCAAGCAGCGTGACAACTCTCTTTTTGAGGAATGTCACTATGAATTAACAAAATCAATCTTGGAAGATGAAAAGAGGAAAGAATTTGCTGCGAGTTTAATCAAAATACGCCTTGACACGTTCTCAGAAAAATCCTGCTTGCCAGAGAGCTGTGAGATTAAAAATGAGTTTATCAATCCATTATTCCATTTATTGGGTGAAATTGGTCTCTATTATGGATCTGGATTGGACAATACCCTTGATTGTATTGAGCATTTGCCTCTTTTTGATGACCAAACTAAAGATCTTCTCAAAGAGGCAGTAGGAGACCTTTATCGTATACGGGTAAGGATACACACGGAAGCAGGAGGGATGGTAGACAAGGTACCTTATGAACTGAATGAAAAGAAAATAGAACTTTCCTCTGAAGAGAAAGGGACTCTTGAGCGAATCCATTGTCTTATCATTGCTCCTCTGCATGGTTTAGGGGCAGAAAAGCTTTTAAAGTTTGCTTCTGAGGGAAGAGAATTAAATCTTATTGAGATAGCGTGGGAAGAACTTTTATCTTCAGGTGCGACTGCAAGAGCATTTGGATCACTTGTAAAGCACACCGCCTCTTTTCTCCAACTACATGGAGGATCTTTTAATGACCATAAACAGTACTACCTTAGACTAGCAAATTCTACCTCTTTTGAGTGTTTACAAGAAAAATATTTAGAAGGTCTTGAGGCTATACCAGGAACCGAAGTGATTGTGAAGGTACTTGCAAACTTGTCGAATATCGGTGGATTTAGACAACAAGCCAAAAGGGTTGAATTAGAGCTGATTGAGAAAATCAAGTGTCTTGTAACAAGCGATACTGACCCTGATAATGACCGTTCAGATGTGAAAGTGGAGTCTCCATTTTTAGACGGAAATTTTTATCTAAAGTCAAATTTTAAAAACCTTTTAATAGGAAGAAATGGTCATCTTAATCCTCATAAAGATTACAAGGGGAAAAGCCTTCATACTGTCACGCGCGCTCAAGCTGATGAAACTACGTGTTTGCACTTCAAGGAATTTCCTTATCAACCTTTGATGGAATATGCAGTCTTCTCTTTCATGTGGAGAATAATGGGAGAAGCGACCCCTCCTTCTTCACTAGTGCGGTTTAAGATCGGGGACATTTCCTATCCAGTTCTGATAACAAAAACAATCGAGGGAAAAACCCTACATGAAGCGAACGCTGAAGATATCAAAGAAGCGAATGCTAAAAATATCAAATCCTTAGACAGGAAGCATCTTACATGGTTTAAGTTATGTGAAATTTTATTAAAAATAGCAGATGGGAGGCCATCAAATTATGTTCTGAAAAATGGATTAGTGTTTGGAGTTGACAATGATATTGCTTTCTGTAACCCCCTTCAAAGGGGGGGCTTTTTTCAATCCTTGAGAGTTCGTTTTGGTTCAAGTCTATTTTTGTTAGGGAATGAAAAACTTAACAAACTCGTTCTTGAAGAATTTTGTTTATTGAATCCTCAAACCCTTCTGCAAAATTGGTTGGAGGATATTGAGGAGAGAGAAAAAAAGTATCTCAATTTTTTCCCAGATAAGGAAAAGAAGTACGCTCAAGGCGAAGAAATGCGTTTTATTCTCAAGTTTTTGGTGCCCAAGGGGGCGATTACGGCTCTTTGGTTGCAATTTCGCAACTTACAAGATTTTATTAGAAGTAAACTGGATGCCAATCTATCTATACATTCTCTAGATCTTTTTGATTCGTTTATCACATTAGATCATCATAAAGGCTATGAACAAAAACAACTTGGGTCTATCCTCAAGAAAAGTTATTCATCTGCTATGCGGAAAGAACAGACTCTTACAGAGAGATTCTGTGCGGTAACTTCAGCTCCCATGTCAATGACTTCTCTTCGAGCTCAGGAAGCATGTTTCGGAGGTGAGCTCACCTATCAGGAGACACAAAAGAGAGTATTTTCAATCGAAGAAGTAAAACAAGAACTCTCTTTTTTAAATATTTCAGAAGAGTGGATTCAAGTTGGAGATGTTCAGGGTTTTTCTAAAGATGTTGTGATGGCAGATTTTAAATCTGTGCGAGATCTTCAAAGGCAGAAAAAAATTCTAGACGCTTTGGAACTATACTTAGACAACTGTAAGAAGAAGCCAACCACGTTGATTCTGAGAAATTGTGCTGTTATAGAATGGAAAACTCTATCGCGTATTTTGAAGAAGATGAATCTGCAAAAAATAGAGCAATTAGATCTAGAAGGTTCTCCAAGAATCACAAATTTTCATGGTTCATTCCCAAAACTCAGATGTCTCAACCTTTCCCGTTGTAAGAATTTGACCACCATGCAAGTGACTTCGGATCTTCTAACGAAACTTAATGTGAGCCACTCCACTTCTCTAAGAAGCGTTACTTTGAAAGTCACTCCAGAAATACTAGACATAGAGTGGGAGAACACCCCACATTTCAATAAGAAAACACTTGATTATAAATGGTTTACGAAAAATCTAATCGATTTAATCGTTTACGGAAGTGATGATGATGTTCTAGATGCTATGCTTGATCCAACGTACTCTTTTGGAGGTGATTTGGGAGATCGTTATGCTGCTGGAGTTGGTGTTTTAAAAAATAAAGATACGGCTGCTGAACTTTGGCGAGAGAGAGCCGCAAAAGGGGATGTTGAGGGAACTCAGAAGCTAGCTCAGTATCATTATGAAATGGGGAAGTTTCAACAAGCTGTCCAGTTATGGAGCAAGATTTCATCTCATCCTGAAGCTCAATACTCTCTAGGAGCTTGTTTATATTATGGAGAGGGTGTGGAACAAAATAGAAAAGAAGCAATTGAGTTATGGAAAAAGTCTGCTGAGAAAAAACATCCTATTGCCAGAGCTCTCTTATCTTTTAAGTATCATCACGGAGAGGATGGTCTTCACGTAGACAAAATGAAGGCCATTTCCTATTGGAAAAGTATAGCTTCTTCACCTCCTTTCGCAAAGTTATCATTGGCTCTCGTAGAGTACCGAGATTCTAAAAATCTACAGAAATTTAGTGAACAAATCTCATTTTGGGAAAAATCTGTTAAAGAGCATCCGGTTGATGCATATATAACATCTTGGAGATTTTTCTATCCACGGGATGTGGAAAGCGAGTTAGAACGCGCTTGTCAATTATGGGAAAACGCACAAGAAACAGTAGTACTTAAATTTCCCAGAGAATTTTATACTAAGGCAAAGAATGCGTATGTATGGGCGGAAGAAATTTTCCAAGAAGATCCTGTAGCCTTTTGTGCACTGGGTCTCTCTTTTCATTTTGGAGAGGGGGTTCAAAGGAATGAGGAAAAAGCACTTGAGTTATTCCGATCTTCTGCTAGGATGGGACATCCATACGCCAAGAAAATGGTTGCTTGCTACGCTTCTCTTGAAACACCAGAATCTTTTAGCAAAGAAGAATCTTTGAATCTGTGGAAAGAGGCTGCGGAAGGTGGTGATTCCATGGCTCAGTTCATTGTGGGTTGCCACTTCTTCTACGGTGAAGACAGAGATGAGCAAAGAGCCATTGGTCTGTGGGAAAGTTCTGTAGTTTTAGGGGATCCTATTGCAAAGTGTGTTCTGGGGCAACGTTACTATCTAGGAGATGTAGTAGTAGCGAATCACGAAAGAGCTATAGAACTTTGGGATCAAGGATAAAAAACTATCGTAACTATTCACATACCCCCCCCTCTTCGTCTGGGGCATGAAAGTGTAAGTCCTTAAAAAGTCATGGCAAAGGTGTATTGTGGTAGCGAGCGCGCACCAGGGCGTTCTGGTCATAAAGATTTGATGTCAAAAAATGTTGACTTGGTATTCACTTGGTCCTTCACCATTAAGGAGGACCAAATATGCCCAGAAAAAAAGAATTGAATCCGGTTGTTGTCAAGGCATCCAAAAAAATTGATATTGAACAATTTAGAGAGTCTGTAAAGGGGGTTTTTGCGGATGTCAAAGATCCTAAAGATCCAGATAAGATTGTGTATCCAACGTGGTATCTTTTGCTGGTTATTCTCGCCGGTTATATGAGGTGGCTGTGACACAATCGCGGATCTCGAAGCCTTTGGCCGGTCTTCGCCATTAGAATCATACCTCTGCCCGTAGACCCCATTGGAATCTCCATCTTGGCCGGAGCTTCGCCAAGTGACGATAAAGCCCCCATCATTGAGGGGTGCTACGCTTGGGTCATTTTGGTTGCTTGTCGTGTAGGTGTTGATCTGGAACTCTGCCCCACTTTTCACTCCGCTGCTAGCATACCTCTGCCCGTAGACGCTATAGTAAACCCCATCTTGGCCACTGCTGTCCCAAGTGACGACAAAGCCCCCATCATTGAGGGGGTGCTACGCTTGAGTACCATTGGTAGCCTGTCGTGTAGGTGTTGATCTGGAACTCTACCCCACTTTTCACTCCGCTGCTAGCATACCTCTGCCCGTAGACGCCATAGCCTCTCCATCTTGGCCGGAGCTTCGCCAAGAGACGGCAAAGCCCCCATCATTGAGGGGTGCTACGCTTGGGTCATTTTGGTTGCTTGTCGTGTAGGTGTTGACCTGGAACTCTACCCCACTTTTCACTCCGCTGCTAAGCATACCTCTGCCCGTAGATGCCAGAGGCATCCCCATCTTGACCAAAGCTTTGCCAAGTGACGATAAAGCCCCCATCATTGAGGGGTGCTACGCTTGGGTCATTTTGGTTGCTTGTCGTGCAGGTGTTGATCTGGAACTCTGCCCCACTTTTCACTCCGCTGCTAGCATACCTCTGCCCGTAGACGCCATAGCCATCTCCATCTTGGCCTAAGCTTTTCCAAGTGACGACAAAGTCCCCATCATTGAGGGGCGGCCACGCTTGGGAAATTTTGGAAGCTTGTCGAGTAACTCTGAGCCTATAGCTTGCGCTTCTACTTTGGTCATCATCGTCAGAGCAAGACCTAAGGTTGGGTACTTGTAGAGAGCAAGCCCCGTAGCGACTTGGCTGTATCCTAAAAGTCTTCCTAATTCCATAGCTCCTGGTGCTACAGCAAGCATCCCTAGTACTA
>JAAKFR010000104.1 GCA_011064985.1 Chlamydiota bacterium | reverse complement strand
CAACAGCAGCAGCAGCATCGACGACGACAACAACAATCAGGAAAAATACTCTTCTGGTTGGCCGGCGTCGGGCAAGCTCGCCGGCCAACTAATCACAGCAGTGGAGGAAGGAGTGAAAAATCGGAAAAAAACACCGGGTATTTTTCAGATCGGTAACATTGATGCGGTAGAAAATAAAGCGCTTCTTCAGGAGAGATTGGAAACAATAATTGACGCAGAGATTAAGTTGCCCAATGTGGGGGCGGCAGGAAATCAAGGTGGGAGAGACGAGATGGAAGATTCTCATGTGGTTTGCGAACTTACGATTGGGGGGAAAGAAGCGTTCTTCTATGGAGTCTTTGATGGGCATGGAGATGAGGGGAATGTGGCTGAGTATCTGAAGGTAAATCTTCCCGGGCTACTTGCGAGCAAGTGGGGCAACAAGGAGCTTACGGAGCTAACCGATGGGGACATCACGAATGCTATTGTAGAGAGCTGTTTTGAGATGGAAAGGGCGGTTGTAGATATAGAGGGTGGGTCAACTGCCACATTTGTCTTGCAAGTAGGAGATGGGAGATTGTACACAGCCAATGTAGGGGATTCCCGGACAGTTTTGATGAAAAAAGATGATAACTTCTACCAGTTGAGTGAAGATGCCGATCCACTCAACTCCCGCTTTGCGAAGAGGATCGAGAAGATGAACCACACAGTGGTTCAAAAGGGAGCAATGAAGGGTTACGTTAATGGCAAAGTAGCCGTTGCGCGGGATATTGGATTGTCGTTCCTGTCTCCTCGTCCGAAGATCACCTTTATTGATCGTGATGTGGAGACTGATCTGACGCAAGGAGAGCTTGGGTATTCGAAAGGGGATTATCTGGTGCTGGCTTGCGATGGGCTCTGGGATGTGGCCACAAACAACGAGGTTTATCAGGCTATTTGGCAGATGGAGGAGGCAGGGAAAAACGTGCGGCAAATGGCTGGTTACCTTGCTTTTGGGGCCCAGATGCACAAAAGCCGAGACAATGTGACGGTTGTGGTTGTCAAGCTGTGAGGTAGTCGTAGAGGTCGCTCTCAGAGAGGATGAGGAGGCTTCGATGGGTATCGAGGAGGGGATTGGGTGCGTCTAGGATCTCGTGGTCCCCCACTCCTGGTAAGCAGATGGCAGAGATTTCGGGGAAAAGGTCTCTATTTTGGAGAAACTGGAGCCCTGTGACGTAGTCCCTTTTGCTAAATCCTTCCTCTTTTACCCGGAAATAGATCACCCGCCTTTCGAATAGGAGGGATTGGACAGCAAGTGGGAGTCCCCTACATTCTAGAGAGGGGGGTTCTCCCAAGTGATAAGAGAGCTCAGCTAGAGAGCTACACACATAGGCTGTTTCGAATTCCCCCTTCTCTGCCTCTCCGAATAGGGCGATATGATGTTCCTTATTCCCGCTCATACCCCTCATTATATAAAAAACAAAAATAATATAAATAAATTTATTCAATTTTTATATTTATTTATAAGAGTTGCCTATCTAAACATCAGGACAGCAAAGATCCCCTTTGCGTCCTCCTAAGTAACCTCTCCCAAGTTACAGATTTTGAGATTCTTAAAAAGAAGAAAGCTATTTAGATTTTATTTCAACCACAGAGAGCACGGAGAAAAAAATCTCTCTCTGTGGTTGGATAAAGTATACTGAGAATAGGTTTGTGCAAGAGGTTAGTTCGAGGGATGTTGGGAGGGATTAAGGCTCTCTTTCCCGCTCTTAGCGGTTAGGAATCCCCCAAAGGCTAATGCCCAATACCACGGAAATAGCAAACAATGTTGCCCCCTTCCTGTTGGCATTAACTCGGAAACTCGCTATCTCTGAAAGTAGATCAACCTAAGACAAGAATGCCTCTACCCGCATGTATGCTGAAGAGAGAAAAGAGAAGAGTATCATCACGGTCTTCCTCGGATTCCTGCTGGGGCTGGTTTACTTTTCGAATAACAGTCTCATCATTGCGATCTCCTCGATTCAACAAGATTTAGGGATTTCTACAATGAATATCAATTGGGTGGTCAACTCCTATAACATCTCCATAGTCTCTATTTTGGTAATTGCCGGGAGGATCTGCGACCGCCTCGGTTCTGCACGAGCCCTCCAATACTCTCTTCCGATCTATGTAGGCGGTTCTTTGCTTATTTTGTTTGCTCAAGAGACATTTGTATTGGTCTTGGGGAGGTTTTTCCAAGGTTGGAGTTTGGCTTTTCTCTATCCATGCTTAGCACGTGTTGTGACCGGGAATTTTCAGGGTAAAGAGCTTGGAAAAGCGATTGGGTTATATAATGGAATTGCCTCTATTTTTATGCCCCTTGGTTTTTTCATTGGAGGGTGGATCTGTACCTATGGAACGTGGCGCTACATCTACATCATCGATGGTGGTTGGGGAATTATCCTTTGGTTTTTAACCTTCTTTCTCTTAAAAAAGGACTCTCCCAAAAAACACACAAAGATCCATATTCCTGGCTTCCTTCTCTTTTCTGCGGGGTTAGTTTGCTTCATTGCCGTTATCATGGAGGGAAAGGTCTGGGGTTGGAGCTCTCCTCTTTCTCTTACTCTTTTTGGAGGAGCTCTTCTCTTCTTTTTTCTCTTTTATCTTGTAAACAGAAAAGCTAAGGATCCCTTGCTTCATTTCCAACTTTTCCGCTCTCCATCAACGATCGCAGCCTTCTTTGTGATGTTTTCTGTTTCTACGGTCTATCTTATTTCGGTGATTTGGTCGATTTACCTCCAAGCGCATTTTTTCCTATCTCCCCTTGCTGCAGGGACACTTTTACTTCTTACAGTCGTTCCTACGGTATTTTTTAGTCCATTTATTGGGAGCTTAATCGATCGTGTCCATATAGGAAGGCTGATTAGTTTGGGTCTTTTACTAGGAGCTGCTGGGACTGGGATTATTTTACTTGGTCTCAATCAGAATCATATTTGGATCTTGGTTTTAGGGTTTGTGGTCTATGGCAATTACTTGATTTTCTGTCGGACTCCGACAAGCATTTTACTCTACAGCTCAATCGAACCTGCAAGAAGGGGAAAAATCTTTGCCGTCTACAAACTTTGGTCTCAGATAGCTGTTTTGACTGGGTTCTCCTTTCTTGCAGCGAATATGGCGTCGGTAGAAGTGAACCTAATAGAGGAGCGGTTTGCTGAGTATCAGATCACAGACATTCCGATTTCTGAAGCTCGACAAGTTACAATATCCAAAGAGGCGCTAGAAAAGATCGAAGCAGAATATCCTGTAGGAACGGTAGATCTTGTAAAAAAGATTGTACAACAAGCCGGAGTAGAAGGGTTGGAGTCTACGATGTGGGTTCCGATCTACATCTTCTTGCTCACTTTTCTCCTCTTTAATCTCTATTGTTGGAAAACAAAATCAACTTTTTGAGGCGATATATTTTTTTCGGCAGCGGTTGGAGTCGCGGTATTGGGCGAGTGGGCCTAGTTCTTCTTCGATGGCAAGAAGACGGTTGTATTTAGCGACTCGATCAGAACGGGAGAGAGAACCTGTTTTGATCTGCCCAGAGCGGAAAGCGACGGCGAGATCAGCGATCGTGGTATCTTCGGTCTCCCCCGATCTGTGGGAGAAGATGGTAGTGTAGCCGTGAGCAAGAGCCAAGCGGATACAGGAGATGGTCTCTGATAGGGTCCCTACCTGGTTGACTTTGATGAGGATAGAATTGGCAATAGACTCATGGAGCCCTTTCTTGAGAAACTCGGTTTGGGTCACAAAAAGGTCGTCTCCAACGAGCTGGATTGTTCTTCCGATCTCTTCTGTAAGGAGTTTCCACCCTTCCCAATCCCCTTCCGCCATCCCATCTTCGACAGAGTCGATTGGATAGTCTTCGCAAAGATCTTTCAAAAGTTGGACTTGTTGCGTACTTGTTCTCCCACTATAGAGTCCATCTTGGAAAAATTCGGAGGCGGCGCAGTCGAGGGCAAGTGAGATCTCCTCTCCTGGGCGGTATCCAGCTTTTTCGATTGCATCTACGAGGAGGCCTAAGGTCTCTTCGTTTGAAGTAAGGGCAGGGGCAAATCCCCCCTCGTCTCCAACCGCTGTTGAGAGACCTTTCTCTTTTAAGAGCCCTTTTAGAGTGTGGAATACTTCTGCTCCCCACCTTACGGCCTCTTTGAAGGAGGGCGCTCCGTGGGGTCTGATTATGAACTCTTGGAATTCGAGAGGGTTATCGGCATGGGCTCCGCCGTTGATGAGATTCATCATGGGGCAGGGGAGCAAATTGGCAAATGGTCCCCCCAGATAGCGATAGAGAGGGACTCCAGCACTATTAGCAGCCGCTTTGGCGATTGCAAGAGAGACTCCCAAAATGGCATTGGCTCCGAACTTAGCCTTATTCTTACTCCCATCAGCCATGCACATCTTCTTGTCTAACCCCTCTTGGTCGAAGACATTTTCTCCAATAACCACCTTGGACAAGTTCTTTTCGACATGGGCGAGGGCTTTCAGCACCCCCTTCCCTCCATATCTTTTTCGGTCCTGATCGCGGAGTTCAAGAGCTTCATTTTCCCCTGTGGAGGCACCTGAGGGGACAGATGCGCTCCCTGAGATCCCTTCCTTAGTTGTGACGGTGACTTGGAGGGTTGGATTGCCTCTCGAATCGAGGATCTCTAGCCCCTTTACTTCGGCTATTTTCACATTGATCATGATGGTCTCTCCCTTTATAGATAGGGATACCTGATCGGGAGAAAATCTGCAATGGACGAGAAAAAAATCATAGAGAGATGTTTAGAGGGAGATGAGGAGGCATTTTCTCTTCTCGTCCAAGAGAATAGAAGCGGGGTTGTCCGCCACTGTTTGGGGATCGTGAAGGATGAAGAGATCGCAGAAGACCTTACACAAGAGACCTTTCTCCACGCTTTTTCCCATCTTACCACCTTCCGTCAGGAAGCTAAATTTTCTACTTGGCTCTGGCGTATTGCCCACAACCTCTCCCTCAACTACCTCAAGAAGAAGAAAAAAGGGGAATTGCCGCTCATAGAAGAGCAAATCGCTGAGAGACACAAGGGATGTCCACCCGAGCTATTTGAAGAGATCGAACACCTTTTGCCTGAAAAACACCGCCTCGTTTTTTCTCTCTACTACCAAGAGGGGCTCCCCCAAAAAGAGATCGCTAAACTCCTCGGAATTCCCTACGGCACCGTCCGCTCCCGCCTCCACTACGCCCGCAACACACTTCAATCATTGAAATCCCTTTAGGAATAAGATGATTATTTGGGTTACGCCCAAAAGATTTGATCCTAAGGACAGTTGCTAGGGTTTTACACGCTGTCGATCATTAGAATTACAAGGTCTCATTGAGGAGTTTGCAGTAAGAGTTGAAGCGCATTTGGGAGAGTTTTTCCTCCTCTAGGGCTTGTTTTACGGCGCAATGGGGCTCGTGGGTGTGGGTGCAGTTGGGAAATTTGCATTCCTGGGAAAAAGAGGCAATTTCGGGGAAATAGGCGAAAAGGTCTTCTTTTGTGAGTTCCCAGATTCCAAAGCTCCGAATGCCGGGGGTGTCGATACACCAACCGCCAAATTCGAGTGGAACGAGGTGGGCTTGTGTTGTCGTATGAACCCCTTTTCGTGTTTTTTCGACCACTTCTCCGACGGGGATGGTAAGGCCTGTCATGGTGTTGATAAGAGACGACTTCCCAACCCCCGATTGGCCGGAGAAAACAGAAGCTTTTCCCTGCATCTGTTTTTTGAGTTTCTCGATCCCCTCTTCTGTTTCTGCGCTCACCGCGAGGACCGGGATCTTAAGAGCTTGATAGGTTGTGCAAAATGTTTCGAACTCTTTTTGCTCAAGACTCCCCTTTTCCAAAAGGTCGATCTTATTGATTACGATTATAGGGGACATATTCCCTTTGAAAGTTGCGATGATGTAGCGATCGACAAGAGAGGGTTTCAAAGGGGGCTTCCCAACTGATGCTGTGATCAGCACTTGGTCGAGATTTGCGGCAAGAACCTGTTGTTTCCGTCTTCGCAAGTGTTCTTGCCTCGATAGGACAGAATTTCTTTCTTCGATGTCAACGATTCCCTTCTCTTCTGGTTCAATAAGGGCAAAATCGCCGAGAGCGATGAGATTTTTGTCGGTCGAGATCTCCTTTTTGAGTTCTCCTCGCAAGGTACATGAATAGAGTTCCCCTTCGCACTCGACAACGATTTCATCAGGGGTGATGGAGAGGACTCTTCCGCGCAGTAGATTTTTTTTAGCGAGCTTCCTCTCTCTATCTTCACGTAGAAGCCTCTTGTGTTTATCTCGATCGGTCTTTTTGTATTTCGAGCGATCTTTTTTTCTGGCCTGTTTTCTGGCTGCCCGTTGCTCCCTTTTTGTCTCTTCAAAAGCCTCTTCGTAGTCGTGGTCACTCATTGTGCGATTCTCCTAAGCTCATAAAGGAGGATGGAACCGGCGATGGAAACATTGAGAGACTCCATCTTGTGCGAGATGGGGATAGAGATCTTCTCTCCCATTGCGGCCCCTTGGGGGGAGACTCCTTCTCCTTCGTGGCTGAGGATCAGGAGAAGGTTTTCAGGGCGGGGGGCTTTGTGGAGAGGGATTCCTTCCATATCGGCCACATAGCAGGTAGCTTTTTTCTTTTTCTGCCAATTTGTAAGTTCTTCCCAAGTCCCCACATGGTAGGGGAGGCGGAAGAGGGCTCCTCTTGAGGCGCGGAGAACTTTTTCGTGAAAAGGGTCGACACAACCGGGCAAAAAAACGATCCCATCCCAAAAAAGGGCAAGAGCCGTTCTGATGAGGGTTCCTAGATTTCCTGGATCGGTAATCCGGTCGCAGGCAAGGAGATACGAGTTTCCCTCCATTGAGGTTGGAGGGGGAAGAGAAAATTCGGCTGCCACTCCATCAGGAGAGGGGAGGCCTGTGATTTTTTGGAGTACTTTATCGGAGACAAGGATATTTTCTGCTTCTGAGGAAAAACTGGGATTCTCGTCTGTAAAAAACACTCTGTCAGGAGGATAAGGGATCTCAGAAATAATCTTTTTGCTTGTGACGAGGATTTTTTTTTCCTCTCTACGGAAGTGGGGATCCTCTCTTAGCTTGACAAGTCGCTTTACAAGGGAGTTTTGGAGACTTCG
>JAAKFR010000103.1 GCA_011064985.1 Chlamydiota bacterium | reverse complement strand
TTACCAGTCCTAACTCAAGACTCGATACTGAATGTATTGGGTATACTTTTCACATGGATCCTTCCTCCATTAGTAAATAAACGCTTCGTGGCGCACGCAAATTCTCCACTACATCTTGAGTTAAACCAAACCCTTTATAATGAGAGCTGGAGAAAACAGGCCCTGATTGTACTCGAAATTACATTTCACTAGAAGCAAATTTCTTGAAAAAACAAGATTTAGCCATTACAGTGGATGTTTGCCCTCTAGAAGCTCCCAGAGGATGAGTCCAAGAGCGTAAAGTCTACACGTTCGCCATATTCCTCTCCTAGGAGTTGCTCAGGGGCCATCCAAGCGGGGGAGCTTTGGCCAATCCCAGTTTTGGGTTTTCTTTGTCCAAATCAGATCAAATAGAGAGCCTTGTTCCATAAAGCTAAGTACAAAGTTGTGGGTATTTTCTACTACTCCATAAAAGCAGAAAAAGCAGATGTTTCATTGAGCTTCTCGGTCATTTGGATTCTTGGAAAGATGATGTGGCTCATGGTCTATCTCGTTTCGCAGAAATTTCATACATACTATGAACTTTTCCCAAAATTTCCTCGAGAAAAACTTCTAGGGAGAAAGATAATCGACATTCTACAATTATATAAAAACGCTTTATCTCTTTTCTTCTTTCAATAACGACCCAAAGTCAATCACATTATCAAAATATCCAGTATCTACTACGCTTTCCTCTACTCCATTAACATGGATAAGAACAGGTCGAATGGAACAAAATTTAGGAACTTTTAAATGCTTCTTCTTCTCTTCCATTGCCTTAATAATATTCTTACCTATCGGCTTTTTAGAAAACTTGACTTCACATAAATATAGGTTCTGAAACCGTGTTTGAATCATATAATCAATTTGGCATCCCTTCTGTCTACTTGTAGGGTTCTGGAAAAAAGGTCCATCCATAACAATCTCTTCAAAGGTAATATTGAGCAATTCCAAAATTACTTTTCTATTATGTGTAATAAGATTTTCAAACTGTAAGCCCATAATCGCTTCCCATCCAGGAAGATTTGTTAATACAGTATTCGAAACGAAATTCCCTTTCTCAATTTTCGCTTTATTAGGAAGAATGTATTTCAGATAAAATCGTAAATAATTGTCACTTAATCGATAAACACTCAACTTACTCTCTTTTCCATTATCGATAAGCCAAGTAAAATCTCTTTGAACAAATCCAGCTTTAACAAGATCGTCCAGATATTTGCTATAAGCCCCAGCTATTGTTTTTTTTAATTCCTTGCAAATTCCTCTGAGATCTTTGGGACCTTGTGCAAGTGAAGATAGCATATCCTTGTAGATTGTATTTTTCCGAGAGAATAAGTCGGAGAATATTTCATCAAATTCACGTACTAATAAGCCTCCTTTCGTAAAACACAGTTCTCTGATATTATCTTCTGCTGAAAGATGGGGTTTTATCTTTTCTAGATAAAGCGGAACACCTCCTGTAACTGATAAAATTTTAAACTTCTCGTATGGAGATATTCGTTTCTCTTTAGACCCCCAAAAAGCATGGCAAACATTCAATGGCAGCTCTTCTAGAACAAGATCAATATCAATTCTTCCTACAAATCCGGTGCTACTCAAGATGTTTTCTTCAATCCACGAAGAGATTGAACCACAAAGAATGAGAATCAATTTTGGATTCTTGCTAAAATACATGTCCCAGGCAGTTTTCAATTTACCTAAAAAGTCTGGATCCTTGTCCCCCATCCACGAGATTTCATCAAATACAATCAAAAAACTTCCTTTGGCTGTATGTTTGGAGAGATGCCAAAAGATATTTCCCCAATCATCAGGCTTAATTCCAGGCAAACCAGCACGTTCAAGTTGAATAGAAAATTCATTCCTTTGGGATTGTGCAGTTGTTTTGGGAGTAGGAGGAATCCCCGAAAAGAAAAGACTCCTTTTCTCTCTTCCAAATTCCGAAAGAAGTCTACTTTTACCAATCCTCCTTCTTCCACGCACAACTATTAGACTGGCACTTCTTGACATTAGCAAACCCTTAAGCCTTGCCATTTCGGTCTCTCGACCAACAAATTTTGCAGAATCCATTTGCATTCCTTGTGAGAGTTAAAATTCCTACCTTTGAGAGAGCTTACTCCTTTTTTTGGTATTTTACAACAAATATGCATTTGTCGATTTGGTGTAACGATTTCAACCCCTAAAATTCTTACAACAAATATGCATTTGTCGATTTGTTGTAATTTTTTTCATCACTCCCTCTGAGCTACCTGAAATTGAAACTCCAAATTCTCACTTATTTTGTCCTCTAAAAATAGCCCAAAAGCTACCAATATGACGGTTGTACAACGACAATTATCTTTGCCGCTTTCTTTCATCACTTGAGAGTGCTTAAAGCCCATTTTCTTGACAGAAAAAATGCCTCAGGCAATATTGGGCGGTATTGTAGACGCTTGGGCACGATCCCTTCTAGCAACATCAAAAACCCTCGCCTATTCAGAACGGATATATCTGGTTTTTTCGCAAAAGTCCCTTTCTCAAGACGCTTGCACCAGATGACCAACCCATCGTTGTCCCAGAAAAGAACTTTCATGCGATCCCTCCTCTTATTGAGAAAGATGAAAAAAGCTCTTGAAAGAGGATTCTCCAGAAAGACTTGTTCCACGATACCACTGAGTCCCTCAAAGCTTTTTCTCATATCTACTGGAGACTGGCAAAGCAGAAGGCGAGCACTTCCTGGAATTGTCAACATGAGATCCCCTTCAGGGTTTCTAGGAACCTCTTGAGAGTGTAAGAGTCGAAGTCTCTATCAAAATGGATCCGAAGCGTTGAGCATTCAATCGATATTCCCGAGGTTTCCCGAGAAATTTCGGCAAAGACAGGCTCTGGAGATGTTGTTGAACCAAATAACTTTGCTTTCCAGTAGAAAAACTGAGAATAGACAATTTGATTCTCACGGCACCACCAGGCAATTGATTGTCCACTAAGCATCTGCTTCTGGATTTTCTTTTTCCAGGCTTCTACAGATTCGTCTGATGCGGACTTGAACATAGATCCTCCTTGGGTTTTGAAAGTCCAAAGAGTGCTCTATTTCTGAGATCACGAAAAGATGGGTTATTTAGACGGTTACGCGTATGTTTCGGCCGAAGGCTATCGGAGAGCCGTATACTGGAAATCTGTACGTACGGTTCGATGAGGGGGGCGGGCTAAACACCCGCCTCTACTCTAACGTCTGAAGACCAGAATCTTGGGTTTTTAACTGATTTGGGTTACACCCAAATCATTTTCCTTGGCAAACGAAGGTTCCGTTTCGTGTTTCCAGCTCAACTGTTGTGTGGGTACAAATCATCATCAGTCTTTCCTTTGAATTTCTATAGATTTTGCACCAAGACTACTCCTTCAAAGGGAAAACTTCAAAGAAAAACAGTGTTCTAGTTTTTGAGAGAGAAAGCTTGGTGATGGGAGTGTTGCCGGGTAAGCGTGGTTGTTTTCGAGGTATTGGATTTGGATGGGAGAAATGAGGGGGGCTTTCTTTGATTGGAGGGAGAGGTTGACGCCATCTCGGACTTGGTGGGCGCCGTAGGAGATCCCCTCTTGGTACTCTTTGATTTCGGTTTCGCCTAGGGAACGGGAGATCTTTTGAGCGGTTTCAGGGTCGTGCTCGGCAAAGATGAGATCGAGTTGCGCAGTTTCCTATGATCGTTTGGGAGGCAGCTCTTCCGTAGATCTCTTCGAGTTAGGCTGGACTTTGGAGAGCAAGGAGGGTGCAGGCTCCGTATTTCCTCCCCTCGGTGATGAACCAGATTCGCAACAGAGTGGATATCTATGTGGGCAGCAGCTCGAGCCTACACTCTTAAAAGAAAGCTTAAGGTAGGCAAGACCACCGCTTGGTTGACGCGGCACGTTTTGCTTTCTGTGAAGACAACATTGAAAACATATCCTGCATCTTGAGAGTCTGAAAGTACTTCTCCTCCCATTTCGAGGCATTCGGCATCTCCTTGAATCTCGATCGACTCCCAATACTCTTTTTCCTCTTCAGGGATCACGAAGAGGGGTATTACCTCCCCGTCTTGAGGCTGGTAGTCTTCGAGGTGGATCGTCAGTACATTGGCATTCGAATTGGTGAAGTTCCCTGTTCCTCCAGATATCGTGTAAGTTCCAACTGTTTGACCATTAACAACGATGGGGTAGCTTACTTCGTAAACGATCATTTCTCCTGAAATAGTGATTGGTCCAGAAAAGCTCACCATATTGCTTGGTGAAGTTTGCTGCATCATCGAAGTCGGCGTTTTTCCACTTGGGGAAGTTGAAGATCCTCCCGATGAAGGAGAAGAGAGAGTAGAACCCACTTGGGTGCCTGTAGGAACACTGCTTGGTGAAGTTTGCTGCATCATCGAAGTCGGCGTTTTTCCACTTGGGAAAGTTGAGAATCCTCCCGATGAAGGAGAAGAGGGAGTAAAATCCACTTGGGTTCCTGTAGGAACACTGCTTGATGTTGGTGGGAGTGTCGATGTTGTGTTCGTTGCATTGGACAGAATTAGCTCTATGGGATTTCCATTAGAATCATACCTCTGCCCGTAGACGCCTGGGCCATTTCCATCTTGGCCATTGCTGTGCCAAGTGACGACAAAGCCCCCATCATTGAGGGATGTTACGCTTGGGTACACTTGGTCGCTTGTTGTGTAGGTATTGATCTGAAACTCTACCCCACTTTTCACTCCGCTGCTATCATGCCTCTGTCCGTAGACGCCAAATGAATCTCCATCTTGGCCATCGCTGTACCAAGTGACGACAAAGCCCCCATCATTGAGGGATGCTACGCTTGGGTACTTTTGGTTGCCTGGCGTGTAGGTGTTGACCTGGAACTCTACCCCACTTTTCACTCCGCTGCTAGCATACCTCTGCCCGTAGATACCTCCGGAGATCCAAGTGACGACAAAGCCCCCATCATTGAGGGGTGCCGCGCTTGAATACCATTGGTCGCCTGGCGTGTAGGTGTTGATCTGGAACTCTACTCCACTTTTCACTCCGCTGCTCTCATACCTCTGCCCGTAGATGCCATAGCGATCCCCATCTTGAAAGCTGTGCCAAGTGACGACAAAGCCCCCATCATTGAGGGGTGCTACGCTTGGATCCCTTTGCTCGATTGTCGTGTAGGTGTTGACCTGGAACTCTACCCCACTTTTCACTCCGCTGCTCTCATACCTCTGCCCGTAGATGCCATAGCGATCCCCATCTTGGCCATCGCTTCCCCAAGTGACGACAAAGCCCCCATCATTGAGGGGTGCTACGCTTGGGAAGTCTTGGTCGCTTGTCGTGTAGGTGTTGACCTGGAACTCTACCCCACTTTTCACTCCGCTGCTAGCATACCTCTGCCCGTAGACGCCATCGAGATCTCCATCTTGGCCCAAGCTGTACCAAGTGACGACAAAGCCCCCATCATTGAGGGGTGCTACGCTTGGGTCCCTTTGCTCGCTTGTCGTGTGGGTGTTGACCTGGAACTCTACCCCACTTTTCACTCCGCTGCTAGCATACCTCTGCCCGTAGATGCCAAAGGAATCTCCATCTTGGCCATAGCTTTCCCAAGTGACGACAAAGCCCCCATCATTGAGGGGTGCCGCGCTTGGATACCATTGGCTGCTTGTCGTGTAGGTGTTGACTTGGAACTCTGAGTCTACAGCTTGCGCTTCTACTTTGGTCATCATCGTCAGAGCAAGACCTAAGGTTGGGTACTTGTAGAGAACAAGCCCCGTAGCGACTTGGCTGTATCCTAAGAGTCTTCCTAATTCAGTAGCTCCTGGTGCTACAGCAAGCATCCCTAGTACTACGCCGGCTACTTTGGCTGCTTGAGGCTCTAGTCTCCTCAAGTACTCCTCTTTGCTTACCTTCCGGATCGAGGAGAAGATCCACCCCTTATCGACGAGATACTGCACCTTCTTCCCAGAGAGCTCCACCCAAGCTCCTCCTGCCTCCCGAGAAAGCGCTTTTCGTAAACTTCCACGAGTCCCGTATCTCTCAAACCCGTTCTCACTTTTGTGGAGGAAATACGACTTCGTCTCTTCCATCACCTTGATTGTATCAAAAAGACAAGAGCTCCTCAGGTACTCATACACTTTCTCTTGCGAGGCAAATCGTTTTCCTTGGCAAACGAAGGCTCCGTTTCGTGTTTCCAGCTCAACTGTTGTGTGCGTACAAATCATCATCGGTCTTTCCTCATGGTTTCTATAACTTTTGTGCTAAGGTTACTCCCTTAAAAGGAAAACTTCAAAGAAAAACGGGGTACTAGTTTTTGGGAGAGAGAGAGCTTGGTAATGGGAGAGATGAGGGGATTTTCTTCGATTTCGGTTTCTCCGAGGGAACAGCAGATCTTTTGGGCAGTTTCTAGGTCGTGCTCGGCAAAAATGTGGCGACCGTTTTTTCTGAGTGGATATCTATGTGGGCAGCAGCTCGAGCCTACACTTTTAAAAGCAGGCTTAGAGCTGGTACGACTACCGCTTGATTGGCGCGGCATGTATTGCCTTCTGCAAAGGAAATGGTAAAAACAAAATCATCTTCATCTTCAGAAATCACTTCTCCTTTCATTTCGAGGCATTCTGCCTCTCCTTGAATCTCTATCGACTCCCAATACTCCTTTTCCTCTTCGGGGATCGCGAAGAGGGGTATTACCTCCCCGTCTTGAGGCTGGTAGTCTTCGAGATCGATCGTCAGTACATTGACATTCGAATTGGTGAAGTTCCCTGTTCCTCCAGATACCGTGTAAGTTCCAACTGTTTGGCCATTGGCAACGATGGGGTAGCTTACTTCGTAAACGATCATTTCCCCTGAAATAGTGATTGGTTCCGAAAAGCTCATTATACTGCTTGGGGAAGTTTGCTGCGTTGACTGCATCATCGAAGTCGGCGTTTTTCCACTTGGGGAAGTTGAAGATCCTCCCGATGAAGGAGAAGAGGGAGTAAAACTCACTTGGGTTCCTGTAGGAACACTGCTTGGTGTCGATGTTGTGTTCGTTGCATTGGACAGAATTAGCTCTATGGGATTTCCATTAGCATCATAGCGCTGCCCGTAGACGCCATAGAGGTCCCCATCTTGGCCATAGCTTTCCCAAGTGACGAACAAAGCTCCCATCATTGAGGGGTGCTACGCTTGGGTCCCATTGGCTGCTTGTCGTGTAGGTGTTGACTTGGAACTCTACCCCACTTTTCACTCCGCTGCTATCATACCTCTGCCCGTAGACG
>JAAKFR010000102.1 GCA_011064985.1 Chlamydiota bacterium | reverse complement strand
GTGTAACCCAAATCGGTTAAAGGTCCAAGTTCCCATCCTCAGGCACAAAGTAGGTGGTGTTCTTACTCATCCATAAGAGAACAATGAATACGCAAACTTTTTACTAACAAGACACAAAGCTTCGACACAAAGACACAAAGGATTTCTTAAATCCGGCCTCCTCCTCGTAAGAGGAGTTTTCCTTAAGGAGAGAGCAAAAATGAAATGTATCTCCTAGGAAAGTGAAGGTTGGATGAAGATTTGAAGTGCTTAAGTTGCTTATGTTAAATATTTTAGTTTTTCTTTGCTCCATAATAGGGAAAGGTGGGAAAATAAAAGTATAAGGATGTTGAGTTTCAAGGGTTAACGTTTGCAGGCGTCAAGCTGCAAGAGAAGGCCCAAAGGAGGGTGTATGAGCTCAAAATCCCATTTAAATATCCTAGAGGCGATTGAGAATCTCAACGCTCTTGTGGAAGTCGACTCTTTATCTGAACTCGAGGTGACCGAAGAGGATCATCTTGTTGCCCATAAGCTGGAGGAGTTAGAGGAAGAGGAGTATTGGGTTGCCGCTGGTCCTGATATCCGTACGCTCGAAGTGATAAGAGAGACATTTCAGTGTGTTCATGAGTACTTGCAACACTTCTATCACAAAATGCAACAGGCTGACGATGCCAAGTATCTGGTAAAAGGGGTCAATACGATCATGGTCCTTGTGGGAGAGGCGGCCAAAAAGGCTGAGCGGTTGGGAACTCTTTTTAAAGAGAGGGTAACCGACTTCTCTGAGTATAAAGATCTCCAATCCTTTTATCGGGATAAGGTGATCAAAGAGTCTTTCCAAGTCTTTACTCATATCCCCATTCCACAAGAAAAGCTCCTTCCCGATCAGGAGAAGTGGGAAGAAGAACTGAAAGAGCAGGCATTAGAAGAGGAGGTGGAAGAAATTGCGGGTGTCCATATCCTCAACGATCTCGAAGTGATCAAGAAAGACCATCTTTATGAGCTTTTCTATCTCAAGAATGAGGCAGGCCACAACTTTTATACCTATGAGCTTGCGCGCACGATCAAGCTTGCGTGTGATTTTGGGGTCTATTCTGAAGAGTATTTTGGCGACGACCCTCTTCTCCAAATCAAAAATTGGGAGGATAAAGGGCTCCATATCCTAGCGGGGCAGATGCTCAAAGCAGCTGGACCTATTTTGGAGAAATTTTACAAAGGGGCAATGCAGCAGAAACAGATGGAACTGGTGATGCTCGTGCACAATGGTGTGATGGCCCTTATGCTAGCTGCCAACTCGAGAAATCTGATCAGGCAGTTCTCTATAAAGGGGTGTGGGTCTTATTTCCAAGATTTTCTCTTCTTTTTACGGGAGATTCTCCACAATCGGGAATACCAGAAATTTCTCCTCTATTCTCCTCCTGAAGGGACTCCCTTTTTCCACGATATGCTGAGACTTGTAGAATCTTTCTGCAACTCTCTTTTTACATTGGGTCTCGATAGGAAAGAGATTCATAATGGAGTGAACAATTTGACGAAGATCAAAGAGTTTTCCAAAGGTAAATCCCTCTCTGAGGTGCTCATCAATGGGTACCGTACGCTTCAGGAGGGGTTAGCGAAACACCCGAGTGGTCCTGTGTTCAAGGCTCTCGATACCATCCGCGGAGAGGAACAAACCCCTTTCGATCCCCTTTTACAAGGGAATCTGTCTGAGCCCGAATGGAAAGTAACAAGGAAAGAGCATGTCACAACCTTTCTCCGGGTGCCGTGCCCTATTACCCAAGAGTTTATTCATAGAGCTTTTATCACGGAGGAATTCAAGACCTTCTTGCGTTCTCTCCTTCTGAAAGAGTCTCTTCTCTACATCAACTACCAAGATAGGACATCTTGGAGGGAGCATGCACGGAGCCATGCGATCGAAGGGCTCAGCAGTCAGGCTGAGTTTGCCCCTAGTTTAACCGTGATCACTCTTCCAAAAGACACAGATTTTTACCACCAAGCAGGGGTCTATGAGGGGTTAGAGAGGGGAAAGGAGTTTGTCAATCAGTTTGCCGATCACCTATCTGACGAGAGTACAGGGTTCTACTTCCCTCAAAGGCTACGAGAGAAGCTCTTTCCACAGTTTGTTCCCGACCTTTTGCAGAAGGTCTATAAGGAGGTATTCGACCAAAAGCCGAAACTCTCGTATCTGGAGCGGATCGACTTTATCACACTTGTCTACCACTTACTTGAGTGGAAAAGCATCGAAGTTCTCCATCCGACATACTGCGTGCTCAGCTCCAAGGATGGGCTTGATTTGGGGGGGACAAGTAGTGTAGGGCTACTTGCGCTGATCGGGGCCTTTTCCAAGCATATCTTTTCTCAAGATGAGGTGGAGAAAATCGCAACCCTTCTTCTTGGGCCGACTCTCATGATCAGAGAAAGAGCGGTCCATCTCGAGCAAATGGAGCGGCTCGCTTCCTTCTTACAGCTCGTCGAGAAGAGGAAGGAGAAAATCTTCCGCCTTGCACAAGGAGGTGAGATTCATCTGTAGATCTCTCCCTGGTATTTGTGTTGGAGGTAGGAGAGGTGGGGTTTTTCGGAGAGGGGTTTGCCGGAGATCCGCTTGATGAGCTCTCCTGGGGTATACGCTCTTCCATGCTCATGGACTTGGGCACGGAGCCAATCTCGTAAGAAAAGGAGCTCTCCTTTGGCGAATCTTTTCTCCCAGTCTGGATGGGCCTCTGTAAAGGCAGTGAACATCTGGGAGGCGTAAAGGGTGCCAAGGAGGTAGGTGGGGAAGTACCCGAAGGCCCCCATCGACCAGTGGATGTCCTGCAGACACCCTTCGGTGTCGTTTCGTGGGGTGATGCCTATGAGATCTGCGCATTTTTGATTCCAAGCTTCTGGGAGATCTTGTACGGCGAGGGTCCCTCTGATCAACTCTTTTTCTAGCTCGTAACGTAAGATCACATGAAGAGGGTAGGTCACCTCATCTGATTCGACACGGATGAAGGAGGCTGAGACCTTGTTGATCGCTCTATAGAACTTAGGCAAGGTGATAGAAGAGAGCTTGGGAAAGGCCTTCTTGAGATCGGGGAGATAGTGTTTCCAGAAGGCCTTACTCTGGCCGACTCGGGTCTCCCAAAGGCGGGATTGGCTCTCGTGGATCGCATAAGAGACCGCCTCGCAAAGGGGAGTCCCATAATGTTCGACCGGAAGCCCCATCTCATAGAGACTGTGTCCTCCCTCGTGCATAGCAGCTGAGATCGAATCGAAAAGAGAAGGGGTTGTCAGACGGATCGTGATCCGGCTATCGAATGGATGCAGCGAGGAAGAGAAAGGGTGCGTGGAGAGATCGAGTCTCCCTTTCTCTCTCTCATACCCCATGGCATCGAGAAGTAAAGTGCAAAAGTTTCGTTGTTTTTGGTGAGAAAATTTCCCGTGCAAAAAGCCATTATCGGGGGCTTTTTTCTTCTCGATAAACCGAAGGAGCTTGGTGATTTCTCCTTTCACCTTTTCGAAAATAGGATCGATCTGGTCGATGGTCATTTCTGGTTCAAACAGGTCAAGAAGGGCATTGTAGGGGTGTTTTTTGTAGCCGAGATAGTCGGCCTTCTTCCGATTTAGGGAGACGATTTTTTCTAAATAGGGAGCAAAGAGGGAGAAATCCTTCTCTTTCCGAGCCTCTGCCCAAATAGGCATCGCCTCAGCTGTGAGTTTGGCGAACTCTTTCACAAAAGAGGGGGGGAGAGCTGCACTTTTGAGATAATCATGCCTCCACTCTCTCAAGGCTCCTTTTTGGGTTTTTGAGAGGTCTTTTGTCAAAACCTTTCCACTTTCCAGGTCGATAAGGGCCTCTAGAGCATTTTTGTAGGCAGTCGATGTCTTCTCTTGATGGGATAGCGAGGCCATAAGGGCGAGCTGCTCGGCTCTTAAAAGCGCTCCCTTGGGAGGCATCATTACCTCTTGGTCCCACTCAAGTAGTTGGTTCACACTGTCTAGGAGTCGGGTTTTTTTCGATAGAGTTGCGAGTTTCTTGTAGGCTTGCTGCGTTTCCATAATCTCTCCTTTCAGCTTTAGGTGGTATGAAGGTTCTTTTGATGCGGGGGCCGAGACAGGCGAGGAGTTCTCGGACGTCGGTTTGGGCCCAAGAGGCGACTAGTTCGGGGGGAAGGGACGTATCAATGAGGGTCACGAGAGTACCGACCTCAGGATGGGGAATGTCGGAGAGATCGACCATAAAGAAGTCCATGCAGATGGGGCCGACGATTTTGGCTTTTTTCCCCTTGATGAGTACATACCCCTCCTTCCCATAGCGACGGTGGATCCCATCGTGGTAGCCGATTGGGACAACTCCGATTTTCATCTCTGGTTTTTCAATCCGGTAGTGGGAATGGTAGCCGATTGTCTCCCCGATCTTCCCTGTTTGGATGGAGATGAGATGGGAGGTCAGAGTGAGAGTAGGGGAGAGAGAGTCTACTCCATAGCCGAAAAGGGCAAGGCCGATCCGGACGAGATTGGAAGTGGGAGGGGAAAAGCGGAGAGTCCCAGGGGAATTTTGGGTGTGGATGAAGCGGGGGAGAGTGGTGAAGTGGGCAAGAGAGGCTTCGAAGCATGAGAGTTGCTTTTGGGTAAAGGGATCATGAGCGGGATCTTCGGCTGCAGCGAGGTGGGTCATCACCCCTTCAATTATGAGATGTGATGAAGAGGCAGCGTAGCGGATGAGGGTGGGAACTTCTTCTGGGGAAGCCCCTAACCTGTTGAGTCCTGTATTGATATGGAGATGGATGGGGAGAGTGGTTTTTTGGAAGGTGGCTTCCTGTTCTAGTGCTTTGAGCTCCTCTAACGTGCTTACGGCGGGAGTGAGGCGGTGAGACACGACGGCTTCAGCCTCAAAGGGGGGGGCAGCAAGTATGAAGAGGGGGGAGGCAATTCCTTTTTCTCTTAAGGCAACCCCTTCGCTCACATGGGAGAGACCAAGATAGGGAGCGCCCAGATCTTGATAAAGGCGAGCGAGAGTGAGGGCATCTGTCCCATATCCGTTTGCTTTGAGCATCGGCATGATCTGCCGCCCCGATTTCCCTATCTCTCTGTAGTTGTGGGCAAGGGCAGAGAGATCGACTGTCAGCTTACTAGAGTTTGGCAATGTTCCATCCTATCGGTATGCTAAAGAGGAGAAAGGGGGCGCTCACTGCAATCAGCGGAGAGACTACCTGACTCTCACCTAAGATAACACAAGCGTTCACACATGTAAAAAAGGTAATGAAGCCAAAAAGGGAAATGGCATAGACCGGAAAAGGAGAAAATCCCCTTTGGAAACTGAGGCAGAAGGGGGCTGGGCCTAAAATGGCCAGAAAACAGAGCAGGGGAAAGAGGGCCTTATAGAGAAAAGCAGTGACAAGCTTTGCTTGGTGGTCTTGCATCTTTCCTTTTTGAGCAAGGAGTTCTCCCCATGGGGTGTGTGTATATAGTGAGGAAAGGGATTGCCACCTAGGGGAGAGGGGGGGTTTGCGAAAATCATTTTCGGAAAAGGAGAGCTCAGGGAAAAGACGCTCTTCAAAAACGGAGGTCCTCTCGAACTCTCCATCTGGGCCCCTCTCGAGTTCCTCTACTAGGGCCCCTTTTGGGGGAGAGGAGAATGGGAAAAGAGTTTGGATCCGAAAGAGGTGATCGGAAGAGAGAAGGTAGTAGGCGTCTGCTACCTCTTCTTTCTCGAGGTCGTATTTGTAGTAGAGAAGAAGGGCCTCATTGGCAAGAGAGAGGCTCTGGATTCCCAAGACCTTGGAGTTTGACTTTGAGTGGAAAAGTCGATCCTCAAAGCTTTCGATTTTTTCAAGGCAGAGCGGTTGGAAGAACTGGTAGTTGAGATAGAGAAGAGAGGCGACCCCAATTCCAAGGAAAAGGAAGGGGCGGAGGATTTTTTTTAGACCAAGCCCACCACTTGCTAAAGCGACGATTTCACTTCGGATGGTAGATGTTGTCAAGACCTTGATTGTGGCCAGAAGGAGAGCAAGTGGAAGGAGAAGGTCTCCTCTCTTTGCAAGCTGGAAACAGTAGTAGAGAATAGGATCAAAAACAGAGGCGCCTTCTCTACTAAAGGCTTTGGAGTGTGCGGAAAAATCGACCAGAATATAGAGAAAATAGAAGGAGAGGAAGACCAGGAGGAACATCTTCAACCCTTCGAGAAAAAAGTACCTTGTCCACACCTTCATTCGAACCCCCTTGCTACTTTCCGAATGGTCCAAATAGAAGAGGCAAAGATCCACACGTGGGGAAGGAGAAAAAGAGAGGTGGCGACGAGGAAGAGGTGGTCAAATTCTTTTCCAAGGAAAAAGGCGGTAAGAGAGAGGGCTGCTAGGGCAAGGACATAGAGTACTCTCCTTTTAGATGGGCATCTGCTGATTCCAAGTCCGTAGGCTACTCCTAGCAGGGTAAAGGAGTAGCCACTGAGGCCAAAGCTCAGTCTCCTGATAAACTCGGAGTAGGTCTCTGCAAGGTGTTTCGACCCTTGTCGCCCGATTTGCTTTCCAAACTCCTCCTGGAGAGCTTGGGTGCGGGATCTCAGAAGGCGAAAATTGAGATGATCGGGGGAGATCCTCCACCCTTTTTTTCTAAGAGCCTGCGCAAAATCAGGGGCAGCAGCATGGAGGAGTTGCTGGTTTTCGATCACGAGATGGTCGAATGTTTCTGAGGGGATTGTGGAGAGGAGAGTGACCTCATAGGCTTTGAGAAAGGGGCCTTCCGACTCGACTTTTTTAGCCAGGCAAAGAGCCATCCGATTTTGGGAGGGGTTGGGAAGGGCGAGGATGAGATTTTTCAAGGCTTTCCCGCTTTTCACGGTATCCATTTGGACATAGACATTTTTCTGTTTGGCCAACTTTGCACTACTGAGGAGGAGAAGAGGGTTTTCTGCTGTAAGACGGTAGGCCATCTGTCTTGTAGCGAGGTGGGAAGAGGTTGCCACCTCAGATGCGAGAGTAAAGGTGAGAAGAAAGAGGAAAGCGCCGGCAAAGAGTAAGGGAGCAACCACCATTCTTAGAGAGAGTCCTCCTGCCCGGAGGGCGGTCAGTTCATGGGTCTGGGAGAGACGCTGCACGACGATCATGGAAGCTAAAAGGGAAGAGAGGGGGAGAGCAATCGGGATGATGTAGGGAATCTGGTAGAGGATAAAGAGCAGAAGGTGTGATGGTTTTGCTCCAAGCGTGGCAAACTGAGCGATCTCCTCAAGGCGACTCACGAGAAGAATCGCAATAAAGGAGAGAACGGATAGAAGCAAAATCCGGAAATAGCTTTTTAAGAGGTATCGCCAAAAAATGGGCATGATCTATCCTTGTATTCCAAACACTTTGCAAACATTCTAATGGAAGACGATGGATTTAGAAAACCCAAGT
>JAAKFR010000101.1 GCA_011064985.1 Chlamydiota bacterium | reverse complement strand
GCCATGGCAGAATTGAGAGTGTTTAGAGCAAATGGTTATTGGAAATATTTATGGCAAGATCAAAATGAAGAGGATATCCTGCAATCAGCTGCTTAACGAGAGTACAAGTTTGAATTACACCCTAGCTGGGGATGTAGTTTGCGGAAAATGGGCTTTTTTCACTATCCTTGGGAAATACGAAGAAATTCTGGACTACCCCTCGCATGACTGAGAATCCCCCTGAAGAGGGAGACGCCTTAACTGAAGAAGAAATCAGTGAGCTCCGTTTTTCTCAAGCCCAAAGCTTTTTTGATAAGAGTGTAGGTGTTCGCATTCTTATCGGGGTTGGGTTTGCCCTCTTGCTTTTCCTTTTTTTTCACTTGCGAGAGACGTATGTTGAAACGTTAGAGCTCGGAACTGATGCCAATAAATATGTGGTTGCTCAGATCGATTTTGCCTTTCCAGATGAAGAGGCGACCATCATCTTAAAGCAAGAGGCCTCTTACGCAATTGGAACGATCTACAAGATCGACGAAGAGCAGATTTACCAAAAGGCGAGTGATTTCCAAAAGTATGTGTCCCAAAATGAGGAGGGGAAGAAGCGGTGGGAGCAGGTGTCGCGAGAAAGTGACTTTGATGACCTCGCTCTTCTATTCAGTCTTTTTTCAGATGGACTTATGCAGAGCCGATTCACCAATGTGCGGACCGTGAAGCGTATCCAAGAACTCCCAGAAGGGGAGCTCCCCATTCCAGTCCGCTATTTCTTCCCCTATATTCCAACGGATCTTCAGGGGCGCCTCCCCGTCCCTTTTTGGGCTTATTTTGCCAAGATGGTTTTTTCTAAAGAGATCCCTTCCTCTGTCTCTCTTTTTCTTCTCCACTACTTTGAGCCGATTAGCTGGGAATTTGTGAATGATCAGGGAACTGAGTATACGATTCGGAAACTCGCCCAGGCAAAAATCTCACCGAAATTTACCCGAATCCGAGCCGGGGAGCGTATTATTGACCAAGGAGAGACGATTACAACACGCCACATCAGCATGATGCAGGCGATGAAGGAAAAGTTGAACCAAAAAAGAAACCTTTTTGACCCTGTAGCTATTGCGGGGGCACTTTTGATGTCTCTTCTCTTCATGGGAGTCGCCACGATCTATCTTCACGAGCACCAAAAAGATGTTTTTTTCTCCAACCGGAAATTGGCTCTTCTTGGCACGGTTCTGATCCTCTCTTTGCTTTTAGCTAAAGGGGTGGAGATTTTTCTTCTCACAAACACCTCAAACTTTGTCGACCTTGTCCGCTTTCCTTTGTTTGTCCCTTTTGCAGCCATCATTGTCTCAAGCCTTTTTCAGGTCCGCTTGGCTGGATTTGTTCTGGTCTTTTTGTCACTGATTTTCGGTATGGCACTTGCTGTAGAGAGCATGCCGTTTCTTGTGATCAATATCTTGACCTCCATGGTGGCAGTACTCTCTGTTAGGGGGGTTCGAAGGAGAAAGGAGATCTTTTTTGTCTGCGCCAAAGCATGGCTTGCGAGCCTTTTTGTGATTCTAGCCTTCACCCTCTACCAAAATGTCGATCTCCAAACCTCTTTTGCCACCGATTTGACAAGTACGTTCCTCTTCATGTTTCTGACAGCAATTCTCGTGGTAGGCCTTCTTCCGATTCTCGAGTCGACTTTTCAAGTTATGACCGACATCACTCTGATGGAGTTCATGGATCCGAGCAACGAGCTCCTCAAGAGGCTCACGATCGAAGCTCCTGGCACTTACCAACACTCGATGGTTGTGGGACATATTTCCGAGGCTGCAGCTTCTGCAATTGGAGCTAATGGTCTTTTCTGCCGGGTTTCGACCCAGTACCACGACATTGGGAAATTGGCCAACCCCCAATACTTTACAGAAAACCAGCTGGGGGGGATGGACATGCACCAACTTCTCATCCCCTTAGAGTCTGCCCAGGTGATCATCGCACACGTCAGCGAAGGGGTTGCGATGGCTCGCAAGGAGGGGCTGCCTGAGCCCTTTATCGACATCATCAAGGAGCATCACGGGACAACTCTCGTCTACTTTTTTTACCACAAGCAACTCGAGTTGATGCAGGGTGACAAAACGAAAATAGATGCCGACGATTTCCGCTACAGTGGACCCAAGCCGAGGACCAAAGAGTCGACCATCATCATGATTGCCGATACTTTGGAAGCAGCCTCTCGGAGTCTTGATCTTTTCAATGAGGAGACAGTGACCAATCTCGTCGATACGTTGATTTCCCAAAAAATGGAAGATGGGCAATTAAGCGATTCAATTTTGACTTTTGAGGAGCTTGGGGTTGTTAAAAAGACGATCATCAAAACTCTCCTAGCTGCCTCCCATCCTCGGATCAAGTATCCCCCACACCACCCGGGGGAAGAGGGGTGAGTGGGCTAGCACTGATCACAGGAGCTACATCGGGAATTGGAGAGGCTCTTGCTAGGCTGCTTGCCTCAAAGGGATTTTCTCTCATCCTAACAGGTCGCAATCAAGAGAAGCTCGAAAAGCTTGCAAAAGAGCTGACTGTCCAAAAGATCATTGTCGCCGACTTGTCGAAACGAGAGGGACAGGAGAGGGTATTAGAAGAGATCCGCCGCTCTTGCCCCGATCTTCTTATCAACAATGCTGGGTTTGGGCTTTATGGGACCGCTCACACTCTCCCGATTGAAAAGCAGCGGGATATGGTTGAGGTCAATAGCCTCTTTCCCCTACAATCGACCCTTGTTTGCGCCCAAACTCTCATCGAAGCCAAAAAAAAGGGGACGATCCTCAATGTCTCTTCAGTGGGTGGGGAGTACCCAACTCCGGGTATGAGCGTTTATGGGGCTACTAAAGCCTTTCTGACAAGCCTTTCGCAGGGCCTTTATACAGAACTTGCTTCAAAAGGGGTTTCCGTTCTGGCGAGTTGTCCAGGTATGGTTTCGACCGACTTTGCTACTCGTGCGGCTGGGTCTCCTGTGGAAAAGGTAGATGGCCCAGTCATGAGCGAAGAGTATGCAGCTAGGCAAATTTGGAGACAAATTGAGAAAAAAAAGGAGAAAAAGATCTTTTCTAGTTACTACCAAATCGGGTCATTCCTTGCGACCCATTTTCTCCCCGTCTCTTTTGTAAAAAATCTGATCTGGAAAAAGGTAAAAGACCGCTTATGATGTTTGAAGAATTTGAAATCGACCCTCTTGTCCTTGAAGCGATCTACGAGATGGGGTATGAGAACCCCACACCGATCCAAAAGCACGCGATCCCAGCCATTTTGCAGAAAAAAGACCTGATTGCTTTGGCCGAAACGGGGTCTGGGAAAACAGCAGCCTGCGCCATTCCAATTTGCCACTTGGTAGACACTGCATCTACAAAAATCCAGGCTCTCATTGTCGTCCCTACGCGAGAGCTTGCTCTCCAGTATGCCGTTGAAACCCAAAAAATCGGGAAGCGAAAAAAGGTGAGTGCATTTGCTCTTTATGGAGGGGAGGATATGGACTTGCAACGGGCAAAGCTCAAAAGTGGTGTCCATGTTTTGGTGGCAACTCCAGGCCGGTTGATCGATTTTATCTACTCCCGAGCAATCGATCTCAACCACGTCGAAACTTTGATCCTAGACGAGGCCGACCAGATGTTTGGAATGGGTTTTTATGATGATCTCGAATTCATCATCCAGTGTCTCGTCCATGAGCACCGGACTCTCCTTTTTTCTGCTACGATGCCAAAGGAGATTCGTAAAATTGCCCAAGCTCACATGCAGGAGCCTGAAGAGATCTCCCTGATTTCCAAAAAACCCTCTCCGAAGCAACTCTCTCATCAATTTATCTACTGCCCCAATCCCCAAACAAGACGAGAAGAGCTTCTTGCCCTTTTAAAGGAAGTCAAGCCAACGCAGTGTTTGATTTTTGCCAATTCGAGAAGAGAGGTTGAGGCACTTTACAGGGCGTTGAAAGCACAACTTTCTAACGTCGACTTCCTCCACGGAGGATTAGAGCAGAAGATCCGGAGTGTGATTATGGGGAAATTCCAAAGAAAGAAGATTCGCTACCTTGTTGCAACCGACATCGCCTCTCGTGGACTCGATTTTTCTCACGTGACTCACGTGATCAATTTCCACTTTCCCTTCGAGGCGGAGACCTACCTCCACCGGGCAGGACGAACAGGCCGTTCTGGAAAAACCGGGACTTGCATCACCCTCGTCATCCGCCGTGACCTACCCAAAATCCATGCTCTGGGGAAGACGCTGCAGAAAGAGCCTGAGTGGCTCCGGCCTCCTCCCTCATCGCCCTCCCAACCTCCGCAAAAGAATAAATGCAGAGGGAAAAGAGGAGAGGGTGAGTCTTAGAGAGTTTCGTGAGGTATTGCCTGGTTTTTTTTTGAGGAATGTAATCTTTTAGATTACAATTTTACAATATCTTTACATGTTCTTCTATTATTCATGTAACTATAACGAAATTCAGCGGTTTCCCCTGTCAGCGGTTCCCCCTGAAGGTATATTTTCCGCGAGAAAGCATTTTTCGCCCCCTTCTCAAAAGAAAATGTGTTTTTGTTAACTTTTTATAACAAGATTATATTCGTTTGCTGGTTTTTGAGTGTATTACAAGAACCTCCAGCAGAACTGTTGAATTAAATTTAACCTTGTATTTTTAATTGTTCTATGATAAAATATATTTCCAGAAAACAGTGGGAATAAATGGCAATTTCATTAATAGGCTTTAGAACTTGTAGCGCACGTGCACCTGAGCAAGCAAATACGTATGGTGAGACCGTACTAAAAGCTTCTTTGGTGTTTGCAGAGTTTCTGGCAATCGCTGGTGGGCTTTTGCTCATATTCTCTGCGCATCACATTACTTATGGTGCGATTCTCTGTGGGGCTGGTCCAGGTCTCATTGAGGGTATAACTTCAAGTATCTTAATTTACCAGAATCGCAAATTCGCTGTTGCTAGGAAAAATCAGCTCGAAATAGAAGTTGCTAGGAATAATCAGCTCGAAATAGAACTCGGCAAGTGGGTAGCAGCATCTCCTCAAGCAGAACGCTTTAATCGTCAGGGAGCAGCATCAGAAATTAAGTTTTGTTGTCAAAATAACAAAACCTCCTTAGATCTAAACTTCAAGGCACTTACTACTCTTCCTGATGTATTTAGCTATTTAACTCAATTGACAGACCTGGATCTGTCAAGTAACAAACTAACAGTGTTGCCAGATGCGATTGGGAATTTGCATAAGTTGCAATTCCTGTACCTGAACCGTAACAGCCTAACAGAGTTGCCAGATGCGATTGGGAATTTGACTCAACTGTGCTTACTGGATCTGTCAGGTAACCAACTAATAGGGTTGCCAGATGCGATTGGGAATTTGAGTAAACTGAACGAACTGTATCTGTCAGGTAACAGCCTAATAGGGTTGCCAGATGCGATTAGAAATTTGACTCAACTGGACATACTGAATCTGTCAGGTAACAGCCTAATAGGGTTGCCAGATGCGATTAGGAATTTGAGTAAACTGAGCAAACTGAATCTGTCAGGTAACCGCCTAGCAGAGTTGCCAGATGCGATTAGGAATTTGACTGACCTGAGAGAACTGGATCTGTCAGGTAACCGCCTAGCAGAGTTGCCAGATGCGATTGGGCATTTGGGTCAACTGAGAGAACTGAATCTGTCAGGTAACCTCCTAAGAGGGTTGCCAGATGCGATTAGGAATTTGAGTAAACTGTACGAACTGAATCTGTCAGATAACCACCTAACAGTGTTGCCAGATGCGATTGGGCATTTGAGTAAACTGGACACACTGAATCTGTCAGGTAACCAACTAACAGTGTCGCCAGCTGAGATTGGGCATTTGATTCTACTGAGAGAACTGAGCAAACTGGATCTGTCAGGTAACCAACTAATAGAGTTGCCAGTTGAGATTGGGCATTTGATTCAACTGGACACACTGAATCTGTCAGGTAACCACCTAACAGTGTTGCCAGCTGCGATTTGGGATTTGAATAAACTGTACGAACTGGAAGAACTGGATCTGTCAGGTAACCACCTAACAGTGTTGCCAGATACGATTTGGCATTTGACTGACCTGAGAGAACTGAACCTGAAAAATAACCGCCTAACAGGGTTGCCAAATACTATTTGCTCTTTGTCTCAATGCTGCGTTGTAGGACTTGAAGGCAATGCCTTCACTCTAAATGTCGTGAGAAGAATACAAAATCATGTGAACCACACTGGATATCAAGGCCCACGTATGATTTTTTCGATTCGAGAAAACAACAATGCAGTAGAGCGTTCTTTGGAGGAACTTCTTAAGAATTTATGTGTAACAGCAGGAAAAGAGCCTATTACTCTAACACATCTTGTTGGTAATGGGAACTTGAAAAGCTGGCTAAACAGGCTCATGTCTGTGGGAGATTATAGGAACAATGCAACCCGCAAAAATTTAGCAGAACTGATCTATAATGCGATTGTTCTAGCAGAAATTGATAAAGAGTTTCGCGAAGTATTTTTAAATTGTATCGCTGGGGCAGCAGCAACATGTGGGGATAGAATGGCCCTTTCGATTCTCTACCTTGGGATCAATCTGAAAATCAAAAAAAATAAAGAAGAGAAGAATTACCAAGAGATGGCTTATTTGCTTTGGCATGGGACTTATGCGCTTAGCGAATTAGAAAAAATAGCACAGATTAAGGAAGCAACTTTATGGGCAACCGACCCTATTGAAGTCTATTTGGCTTATCCTGTTCAGCTGAAAGAAGCCCTATGTTTACCCATCGATATTGAATCAATGCTCTATTTTGCTTGTAGTGGGGTGACCAAAAAAGATTTGGAAAATGCGAAGAATGATTTAACAACCATGCTCTTTAATTGGGAAGAATTTTTAGAATTTTTAGTAAAACAACAGGACTGGGAAGATCTGCTAAAAATGCATGTTGACTATAAAGGCATTCTGGAAGCAAGAACTGCTGCGGGGAAGGAGGTCAAAAAAAAATCTGATTATGGGAAAATTCAAGAGGACTACCTACGAAAGCTTACGGAACTTACAAAAAAAGTACTAAGTGGCATGACATTTCCCTTTTGGTCAAAATGAAAAAAAGGGGGAGAGCATCAATCGCATCAACACCCTTCTCCATCAAAACCTGGATCCAAGATCCAAGCCCTGGCTAGCTTTTCCTCTACACCAAACCCTCCGAAAGAGCCACCCTCAATCCCTTGCTTTCCTCCTGGTTTTCTACAGATACAAGAAGTCTCCTCAACCTCTCTCCAGACCTCCAAAGAAGGGTATGGTTTGTCATCGATGAGTTCCCCATCTTCCAGAATTAGTCACGTTACCAACAATGTAAGGAGAACCGCTTGGGATAACCCACTACGGTAGATAATAAACTCTTTATGGCGATGGAAACTAGGCCGAAAAGCCAAGCGGATGGTCCGCGTATGTTTCG
>JAAKFR010000100.1 GCA_011064985.1 Chlamydiota bacterium | reverse complement strand
TCATTTTTGAGTTCATGTATCAAGCATGCTTCGTATGCAGATTCAAGCAAACCCGGACCTAGACACCTGTGTACCTCAATCGCAGATCCAATAATTTTTTCTGTGATAACATTTACTGTATTCCTCTCTGTGCTCTCTGTGCTCTCTGTGCTCTCTGTGGTGGTACTGATTTTTTCCCCGCTCATACCATCAATCCTCCTGTTCATTATGGAGACGGTTGATCATGCTATCAATACATACTTTTGTGAAGGGGAAAAGGGTTGAAGGTTGGCGCAGATCGGGGTATAAAGGATCTCTGGCAAAATACGAGGTGAAAGTATGACAGAAGACCGTAAGCATCATAAAGTCGTGATCATTGGCTCGGGGCCGGCAGGGTATACTGCAGCTCTCTACGCCTCTAGAGCCAATCTCTCTCCTCTTCTGTATGAGGGATTCTTCTCAGGTCCAGCTGGAGGTCAGCTGATGACAACAACCGACGTTGAGAACTACCCTGGCTTTCCAAACGGGATCACCGGCCCGGATATGATGGATGCCTTCCGGAAGCAGTGTGAGCGGTTTGGAACGATTCTCTTGCGAGAAGATGTCGAATCGGTTGATCTCAGCTCCCACCCTTTCAAAATCGTCGGAAAGAAAAATGTGGTCACATGCGATGCTCTCATCATCGCCACAGGAGCTACCGCGAAAAAACTCGATATCGAAGGGGCTGGGGAAGATGGTTTTTGGCAAAAAGGGGTCACCGCTTGCGCGATTTGTGACGGGGCGATGCCGATTTTCCGGGATAAGGAGCTCTATGTGATCGGAGGGGGTGACTCGGCTGTTGAAGAGGCGACCTTCCTCACGAAATACGGAAGCAAGGTCTACCTGGCCCATAGAAGAGATGAGCTAAGGGCCTCCAAAATCATGGCAAAAAGAGCGATCAATCATCCGAAAATCGAGGTTCTTTGGAATTCGGTGATAACGAAAATCGAGGGCGATAAAGTTGTCCGGTCAGTCACTGTCCAGAATGTGAAGACCAAAGAGGAGAAAAAAAGAGAGGCTGCAGGGGTCTTTTTTGCCATCGGCCATAAACCGAATACCAATTTCCTAAATGGACAACTCGATATGGATGAGCAAGGCTACCTGATCGTAAAAGGAGACACCTCCTACACGAACAAGGAAGGGGTATTCGCAGCAGGAGACGTCCATGATGCCGTCTACAAGCAGGCGGTCACCGCTGCAGGAAGCGGATGTAAAGCCGCGATCGATGCCGAACGGTGGCTCTCTGAAAAAGGTCTGGGAGATTGAAGAGGTTTCTCCTTCTTGTCCTATTGACCACTCCGGTTTTTGCAACCGAGTATGGCCCCTGGTTCCCCCCTTTGTGGGAATTGCAGGGGAGATTTACTGCCCTCTACGACAAAACCAATTTTGTTCAGTCCCCTAAAGGGAACTTCCAAGCCCCCTCCAATGATTACTCGATTTGGCTTGAGTTAGATGTGACCCCCTGGCCCTACTGGCATGTAGAAGGAGAGGTCTACCTCACCCATACAAGCGAAGTCGCTTTCACCTACCAACTCTCCCGCTTCAGCCTCTGCTACCAATGGCTGAGTGATATTGAAGGAGATCCGATCACATGGAATACAGGGATTACAGCCGCCTTTCCAGGAGGCCGCTTCTTAGAGGACTTCAGCTACACCTATCACGGCTACACAAACTTTGAGTTCCGCACCTCCATAGGGAAAGAGTGGGCGCGAGAAGGAGAGTGGTATACCCGAGGATGGGCCTACGGGGGCTTTGGGATTGCCAACAAGGGAGCCCCCTGGGTCCATGGACTCGCCGTTTGGGAATGTAAACCCTTCTCCTGCCTTGAGCTGGCAATCTTCTCAGAAGCTATCTATGGATTTGGCGATCAAGACCTCGAGGTGGACGAGCCTTTTGAAGGATACGGACTCATCAACCACCAGTTCATCGACCTCGGTTGGTTCTTCCTCATCCCGATTGGAAACCTAGCGAATTTCTCCTTCTACAACTGGTACAACGTCCACGCCCACAACTTTGTCGAGAACTACTGGGGAGTTGCCGCCACTCTCCACATCCCCTTCAGCCTTTAACGACGAAAAGACGTGGTTTTTTGGGCGAAGCCGAGGTAGCCGCAGGAGAGAGAAGAGGTGATTTTGAAGGCAAAATCGTCATCGACCTCTCGTTTGAAGAGGAGGCGCCAGAAGGCTCTGTTTTTGACAGGGACAAGGCCGACGATGGTTTGGGGGTTTAGGTTGTTTTTGGAGCAAAAGGTTTTGAGCTCGTGGGGTTTGAGGAAGAGGCGGTAGAGGTGCATATTCTTCGGGGTTTGGGGGACAAACCACTCGACCCCTTTAAGAGCGATCAGGTAGCTCAGCCAGTTCCGGTTGAAGGTGTGGAAGAAAAAGAGCCCTCCAGGTTTGAGGACACGCGCAGCTTCGGCAACTACTTTTTCGGGCTCCTCGACGTGTTCGAGAAGATCAAGCGAAGTGACTACCTCAAATGAGCAGTCGGGAAAGGTAAGAGCCGTGGCATCCCCCTTTTGGTAGAGAACTGAGTTTGTCTCATCCCGATGTTTTGCGATGGCTAAACTCTCTTCCGATAGATCGATGCCGGTCACCTGGTGCCCTCTTTGGGCAAGAACATTGGTGAGAAGCCCCCCACCACATCCGATATCGAGAAGGTGGGTGGGGTTGGGGAATGTACGAGAGATCTGCCCGGCAATCCAAGGGGTACGAGCCCGATTTTCTGCACGGAGCAGAGCAATGGGGTGGTTGATCCCCTCGTACCACTTCTCAGCGAGATCGTCGTAGAAGGCGTTGTTGACTACTTCTCTTTCCATACTAAATTCCAATAGACGAGTTGATAGAGACAAAATAGGGAGGTAAAGACGAGTTGGGATGTCAAGAAGAGGTGACTCCCTGCTCCTCTTGCCCAGAGCATCCCCATGCTGATCATCACAAGGGGGTGGTTGAGAAACAAGACTGCATGGAGCCACTGTTCTTTCCCATCACAATGCTCCTTGTGAACAAATTCGTCTTTTGTCACAAAAAGACACGAGAGGACGGCTAGAATGACAAACGGAAGGAGCACCTCTTTAGAGTAGGGGAAGAGAAGAACATAGGAGAGGCACAAGACAACGGTGAAACTATCGAGAGGATGGCCGATCCTCTCCCAAAGGGGAAGCCCCCGCTTCCAGTGGAAGTAAAACTCATCCCAGACAATCACAAGCCCCTGCACAATAAAGGGGATATACCAAAACCACTCCATCCTACTCTCCTTTGCTCATTACGGTTCCAGAAATGGTTAATCCAGGACCAAAAGCGAGTCCCACGACCAATTCGCCTGGAGAAAAAGCCTCATTTTTCAGAATCGCAGCCCAGATATGGGGGAGGGTCGCAGACGACATATTCCCCGACTCGTAGAAGACTTGCTCCGTCGCCCGAATTTGGCGATCTGTGAGCTTAAGTTGCTTCTGGATCCAGGAGATGATTTTGGGACCTCCCGGGTGGATCGCATAGAGAGCTTTTTCTAGGGATCGGCCACTTCTCTTCTCGAGGGTTTTAACAAATTTTTGGATTGCCCCTCGGATTTTTCTCGGGATCTCTTTGGAAAGGGTCATCTTAAGCCCCCAATCCTCACACTTCCACTCCATCTCTTTTTCGGTATGTGGAATCAACTCTTCGTGATGATAGAGCAATTGCAGGGAAGGAGTATGAGGTTTTGGAACGAGAGAGTATTTGATGAGCCCATCAGCAAAAAGAGACTGGGCGACGAGTTGCTCATCTTCATGGAGGAAAGGGTTGAGGTGCAAAGAGCAAAGCTCGGTATGGACAAGATCGACTTGCCTTCTTCCGCAGGCTAAAAATCCCTCTCCTATTCGGATTGCAGGGATCGCTCCCAAACACCCCATATGGTAGGCATGAGTCACACGTGTGGCCTTTGCCCAACCCTTCCGTGCAACGAGCTTTTGGGCACCGCTTGGAGATTCGTAGCCGGTACAGGTGATGTGGATGAGATCATCGGGAGGGGTGGTGGTTAGAAAATAAAATTCCTCAAACACCTTCTCCACAAATTGGGAGAAGAACATGCTTCTCTCTTTAAAGCCTCCCATCTTCCGAGGGTTGTAAAGAGACATCTCCTCCCAATTTTCATGCAGCATATCGGGAAGAGCCACATAGCGGCGAGAGAGATCCTCTGGTTTGCACCCGACCCGAGCAAGTCTCTTTTCGACGATTGCCCCTTCCTCATCGGCCTCTCGATGAATTGAGGCGAGCCAATCGAGCCCTTGTTTTTGAGAAAAGGAGTAAGGGGGACGCTGGATCTCGAAGGCGGTCAAAAAGACTTCGTTACCCATGGATGCCTACTTTTGTTTCTTGTTCTAAAGCAAGGGTAAACGTCTTTTCGTTACAAAGGGAAGGGGGACCATAAAACTGGACCGGTCCTGGATAGTGGTATTCATCCTCAAGAGCCCACTCCCCACGCAAGGAGGAAAATGTGGTAAATGGTTTCCCTTTAAGATCGACAAGGGTTTTTTCAATCACTGGCTTTTGTCTCCCTTTTCTCTCTTCAAGGTGCATCAACATGGTGATCGGAATGCCAGCAGGCTCCCACTCTTCTGGTGAGGAGGCGAGATTTTGCAAAACGCCCATATAACCTGTATACCCTTGAAAAATCAGGCTAGAGGCAACAAATCCGAGTCCATACCCATAATTGGAATCAAAATTGGAGGGGAAACATGAGCGCCCCTCGTAACCGAAAAAGTGGCTGACTGGTTGGAATTTCCCCTTGTAGTCGGCTCGATTTTTGAGGAAACGTTTCACAAGATGGAGCAAGAGCTGCTCTGTAGCGATATGGGAGACTTGGATGTTCCCATGGGGGTCTCTGTCTAGAGTGAGTTGTTCTTGGAAGATCTCTGGGAGCATGAGAAACGTTTTTCTCGCCTCTTCAGAAAGCCTTTTGAGAAGCTCTTCCCCTTTGACAGACATAAGCAGGTTGAGTTCCTGAATCAAGGTCCTCATCTCCGGGATAAACTCGATGAGCCCCTCAGGAATCAGGACAACTCCATAGTTTTTCCCCCTCTCAGCCCTCTCCACGATCAGATCGGTGAGCGATTGGACGATCTCTTCGAGACTCCCCTTTGTAGAGGCCACCTCCTCTCCGATCAGTGTGTAGTTTGGATGTGTTTGCAGCGCACACTCTAAGGCAATATGAGAGGCCGACCGCCCCATGATTTTGATGAAATGGTAGTATTTTTTGGCAGAGAGTGCATCTCGGGCAATATTCCCGATCAGAGCAGAATAGGTCTTGCAGGCAGTATCAAAGCCAAAGGGGATTTCCACAAAGGCATTTTTCAAATCCCCGTCGATTGTCTTGGGAACCCCGATCACTTTTGTTTCACAATTGTGGGTGAGGAAATACTCAGCAAGAAGGGCGGCATTGGTATTCGAATCGTCTCCTCCAATGATGACGAGCCCATCAAGAGCGTGGGCTTTTACGTTTTGCAAAGCCGATTCGAGCTGCTCGGGAGTTTCGATCTTCGTTCTCCCTGAGCCAAGTAAGTCAAATCCCCCTGTATTCCGGTAAGGGCGGATTTTCTCCTCGGTTAATTCCACCAACCGATCTTCAACAATCCCCGAAGACCCCCCTAAAAACCCGTAGAGAGTAGAGCGAGAATCGATTTTTTTCAGGGAGTCGAAGAGTCCGGCAATCACATTGTGGCCACCAGGGGCTTGCCCTCCAGAGAGAACCACCCCTACTTTTAGAGGGCGAGCCGATTTCTCTTCCGCTTTCGAAAACTTGAGAAGAGGCTGATGAAACGTTTTGGGAAAGATCTCCTCTAGTTCACGAGGGTGCTTCGTCAAGATGGGAGCCTCCTCTACCTCAACCCGAAGAGAGGTGATCTCTTCTAGTTTCTTGGGGATTCGTGGTTGGTACCGATTCCGCTCTTCTCTTAAGCAGCTCATAGGCTTCTCTCCTTAAAGATGCTCCTGAAACCAGTCTATTGTTTGACGTATCACATCGGGAAACACCTCGGCAAATCCAAGCGAGTGCTCCGCTTCTGGATAGGTCTTAAACTCTCCATGTGGACACGCTGCATGAAAAGCCCCTTGATGGGTGAGGGTGATCACCGGATCTTTGGCCCCGTGCATATGGAGAAAAGGGAGGTGGGGCATGCGAGCAAGGGCTTCATAGGCACGCATCTGTCCGAATTGATTCCGGAATTCAGGGTGAAGAGGGATGCCCTGGTAGGAACTTAGAGCCTCATGGGGATTGCCAGAAGCAGCTTCTGGGTGTTGCTGGAGAAAATCACGCAGCCATAACTCCCCACTGGCAACAGGAGCCCAAAGGGCAAGAGCTTTTGCGCTAAGAGATTTTTTCTGAGAGAGAATCGCCAAAGTCCCCCCCAAAGAGGCTCCAAAAATCCCTAACCGACTCGTGTCAATCCCCTCAAGATTTTCTAGAAAAGAGACCGAAGCAGTAGCATCAGAGACAAGATCTTCAAAAGAGAGTTCCGCAAGAGAGCCTTCGCTATCCCCCGAACCTCGAAAATCGATCCGAAGGCTGGCGATCCCTTCTTTTGCGAAAGCCTCTGCTAGGGTGACATAACACCGATTTGATCCCAGTTTACTACTTGCAAACCCGTGAAAGATGAGCACGACGGGAGCTAGTACGTTATCTATAGGGCGGTGGAGAACCCCAAAGATCTTCTCTCCCCCATTTTCAAATGTTACCCCTTCCCTCATCTCACACTTCTCTAAAATTCCTTCCATTGCCCTTCCTTTTAGTCAAAAAGTCGATACAACATACTTTACCCTCTTCTCCCATAAAACCCAACCCCCCTTCACATTTTTCAACATCCTTTAGTGTCTTCACTCGTTTACACGTCTGCAATTAATAAATAGTTACAACTACAGAGGACTTGAGAGAGCAAAAGAGAATTGTCTCTTCTCTGTGTCCTCTGTGGTTCAATTATTTATGTAAGATTTTACTAAATTTGATGTCGAGGAGGAGGTGACACCAGTCGGCGAGACAAATCCCAGCCACTCCATAGAGAAGGTAAAGTTTGTGCTGGTTGTAGAAGAGGAGGAAGTTCTTCTGTGAGGGAAGCGCTTGGTAGAGAAGGAAGAAAAGGAGAAAGGCGATGCCACCTAACCAAAGGATACGGGTGAACGAGCCAAAAAAGAAAGAGTGGGAGATCCCACGATGCTTGAAAACCTGGGAGTAGAATCGGAAGGGAAGAGATAAGACCCCCCGGAGCGATTTGAGCTTGATGTTGTGGACCAAATCGAGATCAGGGCTCATGAAGAGAGTGCTATAGGCAAATACCCCGATAAAGGTGAGAAGATACGAGGAAGAGGGCCCTAGAAGGTAGTAGATCCCCACCACAAAAATAGGAAGAGCAAGGAAGAGATTGAAGGAGGAATGGGTCTTGTAGTTGGCCATAAGGAAGCACCATACCTATTCCAGAAAAAGGATGCAAATCGGAACTTTTAATTGACAATTAAAATATATATTTATATAATATTGCCATTCCTAAAACAAAGGAGGAAATTTATGAGTTCACCATC
>JAAKFR010000010.1 GCA_011064985.1 Chlamydiota bacterium | reverse complement strand
AGGCGAGAGTCCACAGTTGGGAACAAGCTTCGTTGGAGGCCTGGGCAATGATGGAAGCCCGGTCTCCTGAAAAGTGGCTCGTCCAAGAGAGGGTCTCTCTATTGTGACACGCAATGGCAAAACAGACCGTTCCTACAGGCTTCTCGACGCTTCCCCCTGAGGGGCCAGCAATCCCCGTTGTGGAAACCGAAAAAGTAGAACCGAATCTCTTTAGGGCACCTTCTGCCATCTCTTTAGCTGTCTGCTCCGAAACAGCTCCATACTCATCTAGTATTTTCTGGTTTACGCGAAAGAAAGAGACTTTGGCTTGATTGGCATAGGCGACAACCGAGCCGAGAAAGTACAAAGAGCAGTCGGGAAGAGCGACAAAGCGAGCTGCCAAATTTCCCCCCGTACACGACTCAGCACAAGACAGAGTCCACCCTTTTTCGATAAAGAGTGCATGGATCTTCTTTTCAATCGACTCTTGCAATGCCAATCCCCTTCTCTTTTAGTTGTGGATGATTCTCAATCCAAGAAAAGCACTGTTTTCCCAGGCGGATGGGGGCATTGATTCTCTTTTTCCCAACTAGAAACGGCGTGGGACGAGTGTTAGCACGAATCCATTTTTGGATGGCCCGGAAAAGGGGGGTGTTGATGAAGTGTTTTGCCTCAATGATTTCCTGAGTAATCGGGTCTTGGAAGAGATGGGGAAAAGAGAGCTGGATCCCCCACGTGATGGTATCTTGTCCATAGACCTGAGTCCGAAATTCCCCTTCAGTTGGGGAGAAGGCGATCTGGTTTACTTGCATCTGCACAGACGGCTTTTCAACTTTCAGCAAACGGCGCCCTCCTCCCACTCCCAATGAGTAGAGCACATCAGAGGTGATGCTCAAAACAGGCGAGAAAAGGGAACGGTAACGAGAATAGAGAGGGAGCCTCCCCGATTTGAGATCCTCAACATACGGGGTGTAGCGATCCAAAAACTCGGCAGAAGAGAAAATCCCCTCCCCCTCTTGAGTCACTTTCTGGACTTCGTAAAATTGGATCTCTCCTACGTAGGTAAACAGATCTGCAAGCTCTTCTTTATCGACAAGAAAAGGGACCCGAACCAATTTCGACACCTGAAAAGGGACAATGTGGTCGAGGTTACGCATGGGAGGTCTTTTTCTTAGGTGAAAAGAGGGTCAAGCCGATCATCCAAACCACTCCGATCGTAATCAAGGAATCGGCAACATTGAACACTGGAAAATCGTATCCCCAAAACCGGAAATGGAGAAAGTCGATCACAAATCCGTAAAGGAAGAAGTCGACGATATTCCCAATTGCTCCTGTAAGAATCAAGACCAAAGGAATATGATACGCTCTTCTCTTTGTAAAGAAGAAGAGATAGAGGAAAAGAGCAAAGATCATCAAGATCCGAAGAGCAACTAACAGGTATTGGAAATTTGCAAAAAAGCCCCAGGCAGCTCCCCGGTTTAGAGTAAGCTGGATCGAAAAGTCGATCCCAAGGAGATTGTGGAAAACGGGAATTGCCTGAAAGGAGTCGTAAAAAGGGCAAAGAGAGTAGAAGTAGATTTTGGAAAAAAAATCGAGAAGGAGAAGCACCATCCCTAAAACAAGTAAGGCAGCTGCACGGCTGTAGATACGGGTCAATCCTCCCACTCTTTCCCCTTTTACGTTAAGAGCCCTTTTTCAAATAGTTCCTGAGATTTCACAGTCATAGTCGCATAAGGAATCGCATCTAATCTGGTGTAAGGGATCTCCTCTTCGCTCACATCACAACGACCATAGCTCCCCTCATCGACTTTTTCCAAAGCTCTCTCGACTTGCCTCAAAAGAGCGTACTCTTTTGAGGTGACTTCCAAACTAATTGTTCTATCAAAATCATCTGTCCCTTGATCGGCTTGGTGTTGGGTATACCCTGTGGCTTCATCGGGACGCTTCACATTTTGGGTGGTCCCCTCAAGAGTATGGAGCAATTGGGCTTTCATTTCTAACAAACGGCCTTGAAACGATTCGATCTGTTTTTCTGATAAGGGCATTTTTCTCTCCTACCTACATGGTTCTAGATTCTTGTGGACGGATCGACTCAATTGCCTCCATCAGTTCCCCAATGTCTTTAAAACGACGATAGACACAAGCAAACCGGATGTAAGCGATGGTATCCATTTCCTTTAGATCCTTCATTACAATTTCTCCAATTTCTTTGGTAGAAATTTCTCTCACCTGGCTTTGCAACAGGTCACTTGTGATCTTAGATGCAAGAACAATCACCTGATCATGACTCACTCGAGTATGCCGACAAGCCGCCTCCAGTCCTTGGATCAGTTTCTCCTTTTGGAAATCCTCATAAAGACCGTTTCGCTTACATACTTGGACCGTCAGCTCGATCGTCTCAAAGGTAGTAAATCGTCTTGCACATTTGAGACACTCTCGTCGTCTTCGAATAGCGTTTGCATCCAAAGCATTCCGAGAGTCATTCACTTTGAGCTCTTCGTGACCACAGAAAGGACACTCCATTTACTCCACTCCTAAAAAATCCATATCGAGGGAGACAGTATAAATTCTATTCGAAATAAATTCACTCTTTTTTTACCTTCAACTTGAGAGACAAACATAAATCTTTTTAAGTTATTTATTTGCATGCACTTAACGATTTTTCTCTTTCTGATTGGATTGGTTATTCTCATTTTGGGAAGCAACTTCCTGATCGTCGGAGCAAGCAACTTTGCCAAAGCCCTCCATATCTCCCCTCTAATTGTTGGATTGACAATCCTCTCTTTTGGGACGAGCAGCCCTGAAATTGGCGTTTCAGCTGTAGGAGCTTGGAAAGGAGAAGGGGGGCTTGTGCTCGGAGGGATCACAGGGAGTAATATCCTCAATATTCTCTTGATTTTAGGAATCTGCTCACTTGTCAGCGCTCCCGTCATAAAAAAAAGAATCATCTGGTTGGAGATTCCGCTCATGATCGGGATTTCTTTGGCTTTTTGGGGGATGGCAGCTACTGGCACCTTCACGAGAATCGATGGAGTCATTCTCTTTTCTGCCCTTCTCCTCTACCTTCTCTTTGTGATTTTCCAAGAGAGAAAAGGGGAAAAGGAAAAGTCCCCCCCACCTTCAATCCCCTTATGGCTCCAAATCCTCTTCATGGTAGGTGGGCTCGTTTTATTGGCGTTTGGAGCTGAGATGCTCGTCGATAATGGGGTGAAAATCGCCCGTTTTTTACAGATCAGCGAGCTCTACATAGGCCTCACCCTGATTGCCCTGGGAACTTCACTTCCAGAGCTTGTCACCTCCCTTGTTGCTATCCGAAAAAAAGAGGGGGACTTAGCCATCGGAAACATCATAGGAAGCAATATTTTTAATCTTCTTGGAGTAACAGGAATTGCAGCACTTGTAAAACCAATTGAGGTGCCAAAAGCAGCTATCCACTTTGACATTCCCATCATGGTGGGGGTTGCCATTGCCACCCTCCCCATTTTTTGGACCGGCCACAAAGTCTCCAGATGGGAAGGGGCCTTATTCCTCTTCTACTACCTTCTCTATCTCACCTACCTCATCCTCCACTCCTCGTCACACCGCCTCTTTTCCCTATTTACAACGGCCCTCCTCTTCTTTATCCTCCCCTTGACGGTGATCACCCTAGGGATCGGAGTCTACCGCCACCTCAAAGCAAAAGGGTAAATGGATGTTTACAGGGATTGTCAAAGGCCTTGCAAAAGTGATGCAAGTGATCCCAAAAGAGTCGTATCTCCGCTACTCAGTGGAGTTGCCAGGGGAGCTGCTCGCTGGATTGGAAAAGGGAGCGAGTGTCTCGATCGATGGGGTGTGCCAAACTGTTGTGGCCATCGAAGAAAGAGAAGTCTTTTTCGATGCAATTGGAGAGACCCTCTCTCGGACCACTCTCGATGCTCTTGCCCCTGGAAGAGAGGTCAACATCGAAAGAGCGGCAAAATTGGGCGATGAGATCGGAGGACATCTCCTCTCAGGACACATCTTTGGAACGGCCGTACTCCAGAAAGTCGAGGGGAACATCTACACCTTCTCCCACCCTCATGAGTGGACCCGTTATCTCTTCCCTAAGGGATATGTTGTAATCGATGGGACTAGCCTCACCCTTGTCGCTGTCCAAAAAGGGACCTTCACTGTACATCTAATCCCCGAAACGCTACAAAGAACTACATTAGGGAACAAGGCAGTAGGAGAGCGGGTGAACCTCGAATTCGATGCTCTTATCCAAGCCGCTGTCGAAACAGTTGAAAGGATACTATATGAGCAAAAAAACCTTAGATGAGGCCCAAATCAAAACGATCTGCGAAAAACTCTCCCACTATCTCGCCGATACGTTTGTCCTCTATGTCAAGACCCTCAACTACCACTGGAACATGGTAGGCTCTCAGTTTTTCATGTACCACAAGCTCCTCCAAGAGCAGTACGAAGAGATGGCACAAGCAACAGATGAGCTTGCTGAGAGGATCAGGATGCTCGGCCACCCAGCTCCTGGGACACTCGCCCAATTCCAAAAGCTCTCCTGCATCGAAGAGTCGGACAAAATTCCCACTCAAGAGGAGATGATCCGAGAACTTGCAAAAATCCATGAAATGCTCGTCGAACACGGCCACCAGACGATCGCCTTCACCGACCAAGTGCTCGACCAAGGAACCTCAGACCTCCTTGTCGAACGGATCCGCTTTCACGACAAGCAAGCCTGGCTCCTCCGAAGCCATTTTTCCCACTCAGGTTAGGGTGGACTTTTGGCTTTAAGTAAGGTTCGTACCTGTCCTACTTGCGGGGGCGTCTTATTTTCTTTTTGGTGGAAGAAGCGGCCTCTTTGGCTTCCCAGGCGATATCTTTTGCCTTGTCGATGAGCTCATTTGTCTGTGCGTAGACATCTTCCATAAGGATTTGTGTCTTATCAGAGACATCATGATATTTTTTGGCGATGTCCTTACGCATTTTCTTCCCAGGTTTTGGAGCGAACAGCAGAGCGGTGATCCCTCCAACCATTCCTCCGACCAGAGCTCCTAAGGTAAAGCTTTTTCCCCCAGATTTGTGATGATAATGACGGTGATGTCGTTTCATTCTCTTTCTATCTCCTCTCTTTCATTTTGTTCCAAATGGCTAAACCAACAAGGGCCCACTCAGCAACTTCTAAAGCAGTATCGATTGTTCTACTCTTACGAGATCTTCTCCCGCGATACTCCTCTTCCTCGACCTCTTCCGAGAGCTGCCGTACAGAACCTGTTCTTTTCTCTATCGCCTCTCCTACCCGGTCAACAGTCCTAAAGAGAGGGTCGAAGGTGTGTATTTTTTCATTTGTCGCATCGATTGTTTTGCGTAAGGAAACGAGGGTCACGATCAAATAGATGACCAAAGCTAGAAATGCCAAAGCTACGATTCCAATACTGACCGCAATTAGCCAACTTTCTCCCATAAGAATACACCAATAAATTCAATTAACTCTTAAATATATTGTAATACTTCAGGAATAAATGATAAATAATTATTTACATTGTTTCTTCTGCCATGGAGAGGGCCGGGATCTCCTCTTCTTCAAAAGAGATCTCGTGGCGGAGGCGATAAATCCCCAATAGATTGATAGTAAGTAACATAAATCCGCATATCGACATCACCAAAAGTGCATGTCCTTGTGGAATAAAGGAGAAAAAGAGAAAAGAAGTGATCGCATAAACTAGATAGACGCTCTTTCCCCCTCGAGGCATCAGATACTGGGCACACTTGAGCCCCACGACAAAAAAGGCGATGATCGTCGTATACCCTGTTACGATGAAAAAGAAGGGGAGAAAGACATTCATATAGGGAAAATACTGACTAAGAGCTGCCTGGATCAGCTGCGACCCTTCTAGGGGAGTTGTGGCTTTCCAGACACCAGAAGCGAGGACCACCAAGATACTTAAAGTACAGATCAGGTTATCGATCGCAACTCCCAAAATAGCTAGGCGTGCTTGCCGCTCTGGATGGGTGACTCTTGACTCACTCTGGATGATCGAATCGTACCCGATTCCAATATCGGACGAGTAGGCAGCTCTTGCAATCCCATTTTGGATCGCTAAGATCACGCTGCTCCCCGCAAAACCACCGACAGCCGCATGGCCAGTGAAAGCAGAGCGGAAAACATCTACAGCCATTCCCGGAAGAGCCGGTGCCTCATGGACCACCACCCAAACACCCATCAAAATATAGGTCAGAAGGAAAAGAGGCATCACCCAACTGCAGATCTGCCCAATCCGACGTACCCCTCCTAAACCGGCATAGAGGACAGCTGCAAGCAACACTCCAATTATGAGGAGACGAGGGGTTTGCCAATTGGAGGCGATGCTGTCGGTAATCACCGAGAATTGGTAGATCTCCACCCCGTAGATACACAAGAGGAAGGCAACAAGCGCGGGGAGCACTTTCCAGGAAAAAGCCTTTTTCAAAAAATACATCGGACCGCCGTTATACCCCCCCTGGGCATTCTCAACGCGGTACTTGAACCCGAGGTAGATCTCGCAATACTTCACAACAGCCCCGATCACCCCAGCTACCCAAACCCAGACAAGAGCCCCCGGCCCCCCGAGTTGGACCGCCGTCACGATCCCCACAACATTCCCAATCCCGATCATCCCCCCAGTGGAGGCGAGAAAGGCCTTTACCGGGTGGACCCCCCGCTTGGCTTCCCCCCCAGAGTCTCCCATACACTGGAAAAAGGTCCGGATAATCTGAGGGAAGCGAAAAACTTGGAAAAAGCGGGCCCGAAACGAGAGAAGGAGCCCCAACACCATAATCAGGACAAAGGCGACATATCCCCAAAAGAATTCATCAACCGCTTTCAAAAGCTGAATCAGACTATCCAACACGAAAAAGACCCCCTCACAAAAACTTAATAGTATACCACATTCCCCCAATTTCGACCAGAAAAGACTCTTGCTCTTGATTTATCGGCACTTTATCGGCACAATCTATAGTATCTACCATGCCGATAAAGTGCCGATAACATGCGATCAAAATTCCAACCCTGTTTTACCATCACTCCTCCTATAGCAAATCAATTGCTTCGTATCGAACGTGCGAAAGAAAAAGCTGCCTTCCTCCCTCTATCTCCTAGCGTACTATCTTCACTCAGGGAAACTGCCCGCCTCTACACTACCCATTACTCTACCATGATCGAGGGGAATCGATTAAGGCCTGACGAAGTAAAAGAAGTAATCGAGCACCAAGAACACTTTCCCGGCAGGGAAAAAGACGAACAAGAAGTGAAGGGATATTATGCGGCACTCGCTCAACTAGAGAGGTATGCAGCCCAAAATAGCCCCGTTTCAGAAAAAATCATCCAGACTTTTCATGCCTTCGTCATGAACCATGGACGCAATCAAGTCTCACCTTCCCCTTATCGAGAGGGACAAAACGTAATTCGGGAAGGAGCTACTGGCAGAATCGTCTACATGCCCCCTGAAGCAAAAGATGTCCCGGAATTGATGCGTCAGCTAGTAAAATGGTTACGAGAAAGTCGAGAACTCCCATGCCCACTTGTAGCCGCAATAGCTCATTACCAATTTGCCACTATTCATCCCTATTATGATGGAAATGGAAGAACCGCTCGGCTACTCACCACATTTATCTTACACCTGGGTGGTTATGATCTAAAAGGACTCTATTCACTAGAAGAATACTATGCGAAAAACCTCCTGGCCTACTACCAGGCAATTGCTGTAGGATCCTCACACAACTACTATCTCGGCCGGGTAGAAGCAGATATTACAGGTTGGATCGAATACTTCTGCCAAGGAATGGCCTATGCTTGTGAAAGAGTCGTGAGTCATTTGGAAACCGCTGAAGAAAAGGGAGAAAAGGACTTGTCCTCTCTTCTCAAAACCCTCGATCCTAAACAAAGGAAGGCGCTAGAACTTTTCAGAGAACATTCATTGGTTACAAGTAAGCAAATTGGAGAACTCTTTGGTTTTAAGCCCCGCACACAAGCGAAATTCTGTAAGGCTTGGGTGGAGAGCGGATTTCTAGAAATTGTCGACCCCTCGAAAAAGGGGAGAAAATACCAACTCTCAAAAAAATACCGACCCTTGGCAGAATAGTGTTTTTTTATTCTCGTTTTTGCCCCTTGTCGAGAATAAGCCCCCTTCTTATTCTCACAAGTGGTGATAAGAAACGACCTTATTATCGATTCTTGACCTTTTCGATAATAAGAGCTAAGCTAAACAGAGAACAAAAGATCGATGGTCATGGAAAATCCCCCTTCTTCTGCCGGGAAAATCATACAAGCACAAAAAGGATATAAAGCCTTCATACCCAATCCACTTCCTCCAACAATTTCTTGGAATGATCCACTTGTACATGCCTTATCACGAGCAGATTTCCTTCTGGGCAAGCTAGCTCGTGAAGGAAACAAACTCCCCAACCCTCATTTATTGATCCGTCCTTTTATCATTCGAGAGGCGGTTTTATCGAGTAAGATCGAGGGGACACAAGCAACTATAGGTGAAATCCTAGCACACAATGCAGGAATCAAAGTATTGCAAGATCCTGACGACCTGCAGGAGGTGCAAAACTATATTATCGCTCTTGAATACGCTCTTACTCGCTTGCAAACGCTTCCCCTCTCTCAAAGACTCATCAAAGAAATCCATGCCCATTTGATGGCAGGAGTACGAGGAACACATGCCACACCTGGAGAGTTCAGAAGAAGCCAAAACTGGATAGGCCCTCCAGGATGTACGATCAACACCGCCAAGTTTGTCCCTCCTCCGCCTGAGCATTTGATGGACTGTTTGGGTGAACTTGAAAAATTTCTACATGTAAGAAAATTTCCTCCTCTTATACATGCGGCCCTATGCCACTATCAATTTGAGGCCATTCATCCCTTTTTAGATGGCAATGGAAGAGTTGGGCGATTGTTGATTATTTTGCTTTTAATCGAACAAAACATCTTGCCTTCTCCTCTCCTTTATTTGAGCGCGTTTTTTGAAGCAACCCGAGAAGAATATTACAAACAGCTTACTAGGATAAGCACCCATAATACCTGGAATGAGTGGTTCACCTACTTTCTAAATGGAGTAGCCCTACAAGCTGAAGATGCCTTATCACGAGCCGAACGGATCAACGAACTTCTGAATCTCTGGAAGCTCCAAGTAGCAACTAGCAGAACGCACTTAGATGTAGAGGTTGTAGATCATTTTGCAATCAACCCATTTCTGACCACAAAGAAAATCGCAAGCGAGCTAAACATCGCCTACAGCACGGCACAAAGGAGTTTGCAAAAACTTGAAGCGAGCAAAATCATCCAACAGGTAAATGATGCAAAACGTGGAAAAGTGTATTGTGCCACCCAAATTCTTGCCATTCTCGAAGAACCGGCAAAGATCCATGCCGACTTCGAATCTTAAATCAGGAAGCAAGAACGGAGGAGGTGGGATTCGAACCCACGGTACGGGGTTAGCGCACACACGCTTTCCAAGCGTGCTCCTTCGGCCACTCGGACACTCCTCCGAAGGGTGACTAGCATACGAGAGCTCCCTTTATCTGACAAGCCAAGAGACTATAAAGGCAGGGCGATTGGCACTTAAGCATGAAGACACAAAGCTTCAACGGAAAAGCGAACCAGGCTCGTTCGTACCCCCTACTTTGTGCCTGAGGATGGGAACTCGGGTTAATACGGCAAGCGAGAAATCGTTAAAATGGGAGCAAAATCAGCCAAAAGTCCATCCCAATCTGAGGTTCGGAAGCGTTTCTGTGTTGATTGGTAAGGTTTTCTTCGAGTATAATGCTCTGCTATGAGTCGTGTTTTTTTTCTTCTATTCTTTCTCCTTTTTGCTCCTGTTGTAGAAGCCAAGACGAAGGTGCTTGTAAGCGTCGCTCCGCAGAAGTATCTTGTCGAGCGGATTGGGTGTAACGAGGTAGAAGTGCAGGTGCTCGTTCCAGCAGGAGCCAGCCCCCATACGTATGAACCCTCTCCCAAACAGGTGATCAAGGCGCAGGAAGGAGAGATCTGGTTCCGGATTGGAGAGGGGTTTGAGAGGCAGATTCTCCCTGTACTGTCTAAAATTGAGGTAGTCGACCAAAGAGATGGCCTCCCTCTTTTGGAGGCAAATGGATGCTCTTGCTGCGCTAAAGAGGGGCACGATCCCCATATTTGGCTCTCTCCTGCTCTTTTGAAAAAACTGGCGAGACAAATCGAGGAGACTCTTTCAACTCATGACCCCGAGAATCGCCTTGCTTATTCCCACAACTTGCGGCATCTGGAAGAAGATCTCGATCGGCAACACGAGTGGATCCTCTCTCAGTTGGCGGGACTGGAAGGGAAAAGCCTCCTCGTCTCCCATCCCGCTTTTGGGTACTTTTGCCACGACTATCACCTAAACCAGCTCTCCATTGAGATGGAAGGGCGAGAGCCCACCCCCCGCTATCTGATCCATCTTGTGGACAAGGCCCGGAGTGAGAAAATCCAAACGGTCTTTCTCCAAAAGCAGTACAACACGAAAGGGGGAAAGCGGATCGCGCGTGAACTGAATGCCGAGACGGTCTATCTCGACCCATATGCCGAAAATGTACTCGAAAATCTTTTTGCAATCACGGAGGCATTTGCCCAAGGATGAGTAAACCAAAGGCTGTCTTTGTTGAAGATCTGTTCTTCTCCTACCCCCAAACCCCCGTTTTGAGCGAGGTCTCTTTTTCGATCTACCAAGGAGAGTTCGTCGCTTTTTTTGGACCCAACGGGGGAGGAAAAACGACCCTTCTCCACCTTTTGATGGGTTTTTTGCCTCCCGACCATGGGGTTGTTCAATTATTAGGAAAAAAACCGAAAGAGGTTTCAAAAAAAATCGGTTGGGTCCCACAAAATTTCCACTTCGATCCTACATTCCCCATCTCCGTCCAAGAGGTCGTTTTGGGAGGACGGCTCAGCTTTGCCCCCAAAGTGGGAGGGTTCCGGAAAGAGGATCAGGAGAAGGTTCGGGAATCCCTGAAGCTGGTCAACATGGAGCACAAGCTGAGTACCCCCTTCTCATCTCTTTCTGGTGGGCAGCAACAAAGGGTGTTGATCGCTCGTGCGCTCGCCTCTGACCCCGATCTTCTCTTGCTCGATGAACCGACAGCCAGTGTCGATTTTGATGCCCAAAACGCAATCTACGACCTTCTTTGCAAACTCAGGGGGAAGCTGACGATCATCATGGTCACCCACGATTTACACAGCGCAGTGGCTTTTGTCGATCGACTCTTCTGTATCCAAAAAAATGCAACCGAGATGCCTGCCGAAAAAGTTTGTGAACACTTCGCTCTCGGTCTTTATCACTCCAAGGAGAGCAAGTGAACTTTTTCCAAGCCCTTCTCAGCAGCTCCATCCTCCAATTTGCCGTTTTAGCAGCAATCGGAGCCTCTTTTGCAAGTGGAATCATCGGCTCTTATGTCGTTGTCAAGCGGATCGTCTCTTTGAGTGGGAGCATTGCCCATTCAGTTTTGAGTGGCCTGGGGTGCGCTCTTTGGCTCCAAAGAACCTATGATCTCCCTTGGCTTCTACCGATCTATGGAGCTCTTGTTGCTGCTATTCTTTCGGCTTTGATCATCGGCTGGGTCCACCTCTACTATAGAGAGCGTGAGGATGCGATTATCGCCATGATCTGGTCTGTTGGAATGGCAACAGGGGTGATCTTCGTCTCGAAAATTCCTGGGTTCAATGTCGAGCTTATGAATTTTTTACTCGGAAACGTTCTCTGGGTCTCCCCTGGGGATCTTTTAATCTTAGGTTTTTTGGACCTTGTCATTTTTGTGATGGTGGTTTTGTTCCACAAGCGGTTCTTGGCGATCTGTTTTGATGAGAAACAAGCCCGACTCCAAGGGATCTCTGTCGGCTTTTTCTACCAACTTTTGCTCATTCTCATCGCTCTTTCAGTGGTTGTTTTGATCAATGTGGTAGGGATCATCCTCGTCTTGAGTATGCTCGCTCTTCCCGCCTCCATTGCAGGGAACTTCACCTCGAAATTGACCTATATGATGGGAATTGCGGTGCTTCTCAATGTCGTCTTCTCTCTCGGTGGCCTTGCGATCTCCTACCGACTCGATTGGCCTGCAGGGGCAACGATTGCCCTCTTTTCCGGCTTGATCTACACGCTGAGCTTACGTTTCAAAAAACCGATTAGTTCTTCTACCCCTTGACCCTCAAGAGCTGAAATAGGGAAAATCAGAAGAGAAGGGTGAGCTTCTGTAAAAGCTTGGGCGAGCGTTAATGCCCCAACACAGTCAATTTTATTCAACACCACTCCAAACGGTTTTTCCATAAGCTCAGGGTTGTAAAGAGAGAGCTCCTCCCGGAGTACGGCAAAATCCTCTAAAGGATCGCGCCCCTCAAATCCCGAGATATCGAGGATAAAAAGAAGGAGACGGGTCCGTTCGATGTGGCGTAAGAATTCATGCCCAAGACCCCTGTTTTGGTGGGCCCCAGCGATAATTCCCGGAATATCAGCAAGAAGAATACGCGCTCCATTCTCATCACAGACATACCCTAGATTGGGCCGGAGAGTCGTAAAAGGATAAGGGGCAATTTTGACCTGTATATCAGCTGCTTTTGACACCAGAGTCGACTTTCCCGCATTGGGAAACCCAACAAGGCCCACATCAGCAATCAGCTTCAGTTCAAGCTCCACCTTGTGGATTTGCCCCACTCTTCCAGGAGTTGCGGTATTAGGAGCGCGGTTTGTCGGACTTTTGAAATGGGTATTCCCCTTCCCCCCATTGCCTCCCTGGCAAAGAGGGAGCTTATAGCCAGATTCGGTGAGATCATAGAGGACCTCTCCTGTCTCGGCCTCTTTGACGAGCGTCCCGCAAGGGATTTTGAGGACAACGTCTTTCCCCTTTCTCCCCCGACGGTTATTCGTTTCCCCTTGTTGCCCATTTTCGGCTTTGATGATGCGGCGGTTCCGGTAGGCATCAAGAGAAGGGATCTGGGTATCGACTTCGAGGATGACCGAGCCCCCACGCCCCCCATCTCCTCCGTAGGGTCCTCCCTTGGGAAGGTACTTTTCTCGTCTCCACGCGACAACGCCATTGCCCCCCTTGCCAGCACGCAACTCTAGTACAACTTTATCTACGAACATTTATTCCCCTCAAGTTTTTGACTTTCCGCGTCTTCGTAAAATTTTCACGCAGAGGGAGCAGAGCCCGATAACTAAGTGGGTTGGATGGAGACGTAGGTCTTGTTGGTTTTGCGAAAATGGACCACCCCGTCTGTGAGGGAAAAGAGAGTATCGTCTGACCCTCTCCCTACGTTTGTCGCTGGATGCCATTTTGTCCCTCTCTGACGAACTAAAATGCTCCCTGCTCTGACAAACTGTCCTGCTCCCACCTTCACTCCAAGTCGCTTCGATTCGGAATCCCGGCCGTTTCTAGTTGATCCCTGCCCTTTCTTATGAGCCATGTCTTATCTCTCCTAAACTGCAAATTCAGTAATTTTTACGCGTGTGTAGTTCTGCCTATGGCCTATTTTGCGACGGTAGTTTTTCCGTTTTTTGTATTTGTACGAAATCACCTTGGGTCCGCGCACCTCATCGACGACTTCTCCATGGACAATCGCATTAGCCACAAAAGGAGCCCCTATTTTTGGCGCTGTCCCATCATGGATGAAGAGTACATCAGAAAAAGAGATTTTCTCTTTTGCTTCTTCTCCAAGGAGCTCCACATCGATGACGTCTCCCTCTTCGACTCGGTATTGCTTTCCACCTGTTTTGATCACTGCGTATTTTTTTTCCATTATTTGCTTCCTAATTCGGGTACATTGAGGCAATACTATATCGAAAATGACCTCTCGCGTCAACCCTTGACGGTGTAACTTTCCCTGTTTATAAGTGGAGATATGCCTAAAATCTTTTTTCGCGAACCAATACCTCCTCTAGAGATGGCCTCTCTCCACCGAGAATTCCCCACCTATCACCCCATTGCCAGTCGCGGTGAGAACTGGGATTGGTCGGAGATTGAGATCCTCTACGGAAGATCTCTCTCTGAAGAGGAGCTAGCTTCTGCAACGCGCCTGAAATGGATCCACATCCCTTCCATAGATATCCATGGATTTCCTCTTCATGAGATGCGGAAACGAGAAGAGATCCTCCTGACCAATAGTAAAGGGCAAAATGTCTCCCAAATCGCCCAATTTGTCATGGGGGGGATCCTTCTTTTTGCGAAACAATTTTTTCATTGGCCAAAGGCAACCCGCGACCCGAAGGAATTTTGGGATTGGCCCCTAAAAGAGACACTGTGGGACCTGCGGGAAAAGCTTTTGCTCCAGGTAGGCTTAGGCGAAGTGGGAACCGCCATTGTAAAACTTGCGACAAGTTTTGGGATGAAAAGCTGGGGGGTTAGGCGTGAGCGCTCCTTTCATCCATACTGCCAAAAAACCTTTACACCTGAAAACCTCCGTTCAGTCCTCCCTGTGGTAGACATCGTCGTAATCGCCCTCCCGATGTTAGGAAAGCTCGACCCAAAGCCCCAATTTGGCAAAAAAGAGTTTTCCCTCATGAAAAAGGACTCTATCCTGATTGTAATCGGCTCTTCAGAAGAGATCGATGAGGCAGCCCTGGCTGAAGAGGCAAAGAGAGGAAAATTCCGCGGGATCCTCCTCGACTCCTTCCGAAATCCCCCTCCCGCAAAGGACTCTCCCCTATGGAAGATCCCGAATGCTCTACTCACCCCTTCAGTTGCCCCCCTACCGGAATCGACCGCTCCAATCGCCTTCCGCCTCTTCCGCAAAAACCTCCGTCTTTACGTACCAGGTAAAATCAACGAGATGGTAAACAGGGTTTTAGGGTAAAATAGCAGTATGCAACAAACCATTGTTATCAAATTTGGATCGAGCTCTCTCGTATCTCCAGATCACACCCTTTCCCCTTCTAAGATGATTGAATTTGTCCGCCAGATTGCCGAGCTACTTAAGGAAGGCCATCGAATAGTCCTCGTCTCTTCTGGGGCCATAGCCGCTGGAAAAGGAGGGCTCCCCTACTCCTCTCTTTCTTCTTTGCCCACCAAACAGATGTATGCCTCGATCGGACAGGTCCACTTGATGCAAACGTGGGCAAAATTGTTCGAGATCTACGAGATCCCTATCGGACAGGTTTTGTTGACCCGAGAAGATTTTGCTGATCCCAGAAGAACCCAAAATGCTGCAAACACCTTTGAAGCCCTCCTCTCCCACCAAATCCTGCCCATTGTGAATGAAAACGATACGGTATCAACAGAAGAGATCTGTTTAGGCGACAACGACCATCTCTCCGCCCAAGTGGCAAGACTGATCAAAGCGCAACATCTTATTCTCTTGACCGACCAAGAGGGGCTCTATACCGCAGACCCCCGTTTTCACTCCCACGCAGAGCTGATCCAAACAGTTGAGACAATTGATGAGAAGATCAACTCGTGTGCTAAGACCACTCCTGAGAAGGGGGTGGGAACCGGTGGGATGCAGACGAAGATCGAGGCTGCAAAACTCGCAAGAGAGCAAGGAATTTCCACTGTAATTGCCTCAAGTCACCATCCGGATATCCTTCTCAAGCTGATGAGAGGAGAGAAAATTGGCACCTTCTTTCCCCCTAAGACAACCCTAACGAAATTTACCTATGAAATACCTAGCACAGAAAGCCAAAGAAGCGAGTAAATCCTTGCGGATAGCCAGAACTGAGGAGAAAAATACCGCCCTCCTCCTCTTTGCCGAAGAGCTGGAAAACAGCACCAAAGAGATCCTTTCTGTGAATCAGCAAGAAGTGGAGAAGGCCGCAAAAACAGGATTATCGCTTGGCTTCTGCGACCGACTCTCCCTAAAAGGGCGTTTAGAGGGGATTGTCGAAGATCTCCGTAAGGTAGCCAAGCTCCCTGATCCTGTTGGAGAAATTTTAGAAGAAATCCACCTTCCAAGCGGCCTCAAACTCCAAAAAAAACGGGTTCCAATCGGTGTTTTAGGGGTGATCTATGAATCGAGACCAAACGTCACGGTCGATGTAGCAAGCCTGGCTCTCAAAACGGGAAATGCCGCTATTCTGCGAGGAGGAAAGGAGACTCTTGCAACCAATAGACTCCTGATAACCCTCCTCAAAAAGGCCCTAGAACGCTCTCCTCTCCCTGTTGAGGCGATCCAGTTTATCGACCGCCCCGACCGCTCTTTGGTTTTAGAGCTGCTCAAGCTCGATCGAGAGATCGATATGATCATCCCGCGTGGAGGGGCAAGCCTCCACCGTTTTTGTGTGGAGAACAGCACCATCCCGGTGATTACTGGAGGAGTTGGGATCTGCCACCTTTTTGTTGACGAGAGTGCCGATCTCGAAAAGTCTCTTCCTGTCATCGTGAATGCGAAAACCGACCGCCCCTCCGTCTGCAATGCTCTCGACACTCTTCTGCTTCATAAAGAGATCGCAGAAAACTTTTTACCACGTGTGATCTCGACTCTTACCCCCTTGGGAGTCTCTTTTCGGCTCGATACCCGAAGCTGGGACCTTTTATCTCCTCAAGAAGGGGAAATATTCAAGAAGGCAGCCCCTTCCGATTGGGCAACTGAGTGGCTCTCCCTGACCCTCGGAATTCGGATCGTCGACTCACTTGAAGAAGCGATTACGCACATTGAAACCCATAGTAGTGGCCATAGCGAATCGATTTTGACAAACAACCGTGAACATGCCAACCTCTTCGTGGAAAGAGTTGATGCAGCCGCCGTCTACATCAATGCCTCGACCCGTTTTACCGATGGAGGAGCCTTTGGAATGGGGGCAGAGATTGCTGTGAGCACCCAAAAGCTTCATGTACGAGGTCCGATGGGGCTTAAAGAGCTTACAACCTACAAGTGGATTGGAGAAGGAGATTACTTGATACGATGAAAATACGAATTCTAGGATGTGGAGCGATGGGCTCGGCTATCGGCCACACCCTCGCAAATGCAGGCAGAGATGTCTCAGGATATGAGAAGACCCCCAAACAAAAAGAGTCTCTCCCCTTTCCCCTCGTCGTAAGCCCCCTTGAAGAGCTATCTGAAGAGGACATCTTGCTTCTCGCAATCAAGCCACAAGACCTCCCTCTCCTCCCAGAGGAGGTGCGCCACTTCTCTGGAAAACTCGTCGTCAGTATTCTTGCCGGTGTCCCTCTCAAAGAGCTCAAAAGCACCTTCCCCAACACCCCTTCTGTGGGGATGATGCCGAATCTCGCTGTTCGTTACGGGAAAGGGGTCGTCTCCTTTACAGAAGATCTAGCTCTTGCCCCCTTAAAGCCGATGATCGAAGAGCTCTTTTCCCCGCTAGGCTATCTCCACTGGTATCCAGAAAAACTCTTTGCAGCTGTCACTGCGCTAGCGGGCTCAGGACCAGGATTCCTCTTCACGATTGTGGAGGCCCTCACAGACGGCGCCATCGCCATGGGCCTCCCCGCAAAAGAAGGGACCCTCCTGATCCGCGAGATGATCGAAGGAGTCCTCACCACCCTCGCACACTCTCCAAAGTCAACCTCAGAACTCAAGCAGGAGGTCACCTCCCCAGGAGGCTCTACAATCGCCGGTATCCGCGTCCTCGAGGAGAAAGGACTCCGCTCCGCTCTCATCGAAGCCCTCCTCGCCACCCAAGCCCACCTCTCCTGACCATTTCGACATCAGAGAAAGCCATGCAAAACACCTCGTCTTCTGGCTCAAAAAACTCTGAAACTTTGATTACCGACTAGAAATCTTCTTAAATCTTGGAACGACATGTCCCTCTATCTCGACAGTTTCCATGAACATACCCAGAGGTCTTGACCATACGTCCTGATCCCCATAAAGCGCTTGATAGATCACTACTTCTTCTAGGGTCTCACTGTTTCGACCAACAGCAAGCACTTGATAGCGCTTCTCTTTATAGTGTTCGTAAATAGCCCCCTTTTTTAAAGATTTCGCAGCACTCGATAGGGGCTTTAGCTCTTCACTCTCTGTTGCACAACTTGCCTCATTCATATTTCGTATCCATTTTTTCCACTGCAATTGACCAGTCCAAATCTCACAAGAGAAAAGGGGTTTTTTGCGAGGAAAGAAGATGGTAGCCAAATGGCTACCTTCGAGAGAGGTCCACGCTAATTTCAGCATTGAGAGACACGCCGAAAAATTGGCAAAGCCAGCTTTTCTGCTTGTCGGAAGTATGTTGGCAGTTCGACATAACTACACAAAAGGTTACATAAAACGCAACCTTTTGTGTAGTCAATAAATTTTTCCCTTGATTCACAACTGCACGAAAAGTTACAATAAGTGTAACTTAGTGTATAGTCATTTTTAAATCATGCAGACCATCAAATATTTGAGTCAGTGGCTTGGGGAAAATGCTGATGAAAGGCACTATCTTTTCATTTTTAATGATTTACAATCCTTGTTCCCCAAGCTTTCAGATGGAGCCTTTAAGACTTTATTGAGCCGTGCTGTCACTCAGGGCCTGTTAGTTCGTGTTTGCCGAGGGCTTTATTTTTATCTTAAAGCTCAACCGCAGGATGGATTGCTGCTTTATCATGCGGCAGCCATTCTCAGAGCTGATACATTTAACTATATTAGCTTAGAGACCGTATTAAGTGACGCTGGGGTGATCTCGCAAGTCCCCATTAATTGGATTACACTTATGTCTTCTGGGCGAAGCTATCAGGTTTCTTGCGGAAAGTATGGGGTGATTGAGTTTGTGCACACCAAACAAAAACCGTCAGATTTAATAGATCTGTTGACCTATGACCACAGTTGCGGCCTGTGGAGAGCAAGCGTTTCTCTTGCATTGAGAGACATGAAAGCAACACGCCGCAGTTGTGATTTAATTGATTGGGAACTAGCAGATGAACTTATTTGATACACTCGTCACAGAAGCTCTGAAGAATCAGCCGGATTTATCTCCTCTTCGAATTGCCGTTGAGAAGGAGCTTTTGCATCATGATATCTTGCGTATTTTAAGACAGAGCAACCTAATGAAGGAACTCACCTTCATTGGGGGCACATGTCTACGCACGTGCTATGGGGGGGTCAGGCTAAGCGAAGACTTAGATTTTACAGGAGGAGTGAACTTTTCTCGAAAGACTTTGTCAACCCTTGGGGATACCGTAATACAAGAGCTTCAAGAAAAGTATGGGCTTCCCGTAACAGTTTCTGAGCCTGTCAAAGATATTCATGACGTCGATACATGGAAGATAAAAGTCGTCACAAGACCAGAAAGAAACCATCTACCAATACAGAGAATCAATATCGATATTTGCTCTGTAAAATCTTATGAAAAACGTCCGATGTTTCTTCAAAACCACTACGGAATAGATATGGGCACGGATGGATTAGTCGTCCAAGCGCAAAGTAGAGAAGAAATCTATGCGGACAAATTAATAGCCTTTGCCTTACGCCCGAATCGGTTGAAGTATCGCGATCTTTGGGATATGGTCTGGCTTCATCAAAGAGGAATTGAACCTCATTTTAGCTTGATCCCCTTGAAACTTCAGGATCGGAATATCTCCCTTGACCACTTTAGAGCTTCATTCGATGAAAGGCTAAAAAAACTCAGTGAAGAAAAAAATCTCGCTACAGAACTTAAAAAAGAGATGGACCGATTCCTCCCTCACAAACAAGTCCTAGAACAAAATCAACTTTGGCCTTCGATCGTTTTTTTAATCAATGAGTTACAAAAGACTATGAATATGGAAATATCGCGGAACAAAGGTGAATAATCTGAGAGCACCGCTTTTTACCCGAAGTTTTGGCCAGAGCCAGAATCGAACTGGCGACACAAGGATTTTCAGTCCTCTGCTCTACCGACTGAGCTATCTGGCCGCGAGCGGGTCAGAATAGAGGATGTGCAAGATTTCCCGCAAGAACGTTCTTAGCTGTCTCGATGTTAAGAAAGACAAAACTTGGGCAGACATTGGTTCGGTTTATTTTTGCGAGAATTCGATCATGTCGCGCACGATCAGGACAGACTCTTCCATCTGGAGGTCCTTTTTGGGAAGCTTTTGCGAGGATTTGTCTTTAGTCTTCAGCGATTTGAGGAATTCTTGGAACTCCTGGTTCTGCGCAAGACGGTTCTGACTCCTCTCTTGCAAACTAGGAAGGTGTTTGCTCCAGTAGGCAGTGGGCTCCTGGATGGTGGGAATGTAGTACTTCTGGAACCACTTCCTAACAAAGGGATCGAGATCTTGGAGGTTGTCGGCAAAAGCGGGAGCGACCTCATCAGGCTGGAGAGGGAATTCGAGGAAGGCCTCCCCAACCTCCTCAAATTGGAGGGGAGAGGGGACCACGATATCAGACTTTACTCCCTCGAGCTGGGTCGATCTTCCTGAAGCAGTGTAGTATCTGCCAACCGTCACCTTGAAAAACGATTGGGCTTTATTGTGGGTCACCGTCTGGTGTTGGATCGTCCCCTTCCCATAGGTCTGCTCATCACCCACTACGATCGCGACTCCGTAATCTTGGAGAGTTTGAGCGACAATTTCGCTAGCCGATGCTGAGCCCCGGTCGGTCAGAATGACAAGAGGTCCGTCGTAATAGCGGGAGCCATCGACGGCTCGGTAGTATTTGATCTGCCCGTCAGAGTATTTGGAGATGACGACAACGCCGCTCGAAATAAAGAGGCCACTCACCTTGACCGCCTGGGTGAGAAATCCTCCCCCATTGTCTCGGATATCGAGGACAAGGCCGTAGAGAGGGCCTTCTTTACGGAGCTCATCAATCGCCGCCTTGATATCAGCCTCGCTATTGATCCCCCCTTCCCCTTCATAAAATGAGTAGAGAGTAATTTTGCCGATCACCCCATCTCCATAGGGCTCTGAAGAGACATCGACCCGTTTTTCATCGAGCGTGATTCTAGATCGAGTGAGCTCCACTTGCTTATACTCTTCCCCCTTCGAAGACGTACGGACAATGCCGAGCTTGGTTTTTGACCCCTCTTTGCCCCGCATCACTTCGAGCACTTTTTGGAAGGAGAGTCCTTTGAGCTGAGTCCCATCCACATCAACGAGTAAATCCCCTTTCTGCAGCTCCCCACTTTCAGCTGCAGGCCCTCCCTCAACAAGCTCGAAGATGGTGATCCCCTCCATCCCCTCTCGAAGGAGGACTCCGACCCCACTCATCCCTTTTTCCAATTGAGCCTTTAGAGCGAGAGCCTCTTCGGGGCTATAGTAGGCGGTATGGGCATCAAGACTCGCTGCCAGAGCCTTGAGAGTGCGCATCACAACGAGGTGCTCCTCTTTTTCTGTAGAGAGCTCTTCTCCCTGCTCGCCAACTCCCAGATACCCATTTTCCATCTGTTGGAGCTGCTTCTCACAAAGGGTGATGAGAGAGACCTCTTTCCCTTCCGTTTTTCCCTCTCCTAACATCTCCATTTGAAACGCGATGAAGCGGGCATACCGATCGTAATGCCGCTGCTTGAGTTCTTCTTCCGTCGTTGGGTAGGATTTTTTAGGGATATCTTCTTCTGTTTTTCGAGACTTGGCGACTGTCACGAGAGCTTCTGGATTTTGCCCCCATTCCGCCCGCCAATTTCTCGCCCGGTTGATCCCATTTTGAATCGTCTCATTGAGAGCAAAAAAGGCAGAGAAACGGTCTTGGGTATACTCCTCTTGCATCACCGACTTGAGATAGGGATCGGGCTTCAAAAAGGGGTGTGCCTCCTCGCTTGTGAGGTAGGAGTAGCTCGGGTCGAACTGATTCAAATAAAGAGTTAATCCCCTTCCTAAAATCTCGGAATTCATCTCCTTCTTATCGACATGGAGGATAAAAAATTGTTCCATAACGGGACGTACATCAGAGGGGGAGAGTAAAGCTTCTTTTGCAATTAGAGGAGAGAAAAGAAATAAACAAGCAAGAACAAAACAACGTATTTTCATTGAGACTCCCCTCTATGTGGTGTAAAATGCTACGTTTTGAACTAGCAGCAAGATGTATGCCGAATAAGAGCGAGTCCCCTTTTTTTTCTTTGGAGAACTTCGAAGGGCCGTTGGATCTTCTCCTCTATCTCATCCAGAAAGAGGAGTTGGATGTGCGGGAGATCCCGATCAGCGAGATCACTACGCAACTTCTTGAGGGGCTGGAAAAGCAAGGTGAGATCGATACTCACGCCGAGAGTTTGGGCTTTGCCTCAAGTCTCCTGCTGCTCAAAAGTCGGAGGCTCTTTCCCCAAGAGGAGGGAGAAGAGAAGATTGAAGGGCCTTTACGCCTTGAGATGCTCGAACAACTCCTCGCCTACACGCAACTCAAAGAGGCAGCCTCCGGACTAGCCAGAAGAGAAGAAGAGCAGAGACTCTTTTTCCCTAGATCAGCTCCCCTCTTCCGGAACCAGCTAGGCCCAGGCCTGGATGAGATCTCCCTCTCCGATCTCTCCCAGACCTTCACAGAGCTTTTGAAAAGAGCCGAAAAGAATCCCCCCGCAACCCTTTCCCAGGAGACTTGGGAGGTAGACCCCAAAATCGCCCTGATCCGCTCCCGATTAAAGAAAAGCTCCAAGATCCCCTTCTCCGACCTATTTTCCCCGGAAATGTGTCGAGAGGAGCTAATCGTCACCTTTTTGGCCCTGCTAGAGTTGATGAAACTCCAAGAGGCCTTAGTTATCAGAGAAAACCAAACCATCATGATCACCTGCCATGAAACAAGCCATCAATCTATTTGAAAAACTTTTAGAAAAAACCACGAAACGAGCCTACTACTCCGCCCAAAAAGAGAAGAGGCGGATCTTAGAGGGGCTCCTCTTTTCTAGTAGTGAACCAATCCCCCTAGCCAAGTTGCGGGAGATCCTGACTACCGCCTTCCCAGCCCACTCTGACGAGGTGAAAACCCTCCTGACCGAGCTCAACGAAGAGTATTTACGAGAAGGGAGAGCCTTCCAGATCGATTTTTTAGCCGAAGGCTACCTTTTGCGGACAAGAGAAGATGTCTACCCCTTTGTTGAGGCCCTACACAAAGACCGGAGAGGGGAGAAGCTCTCGAAAGCAGGAATGGAGGTACTCGCGATTATCGCCTACCAGTCGCCCATCACAAGACGAGAGATCGAACAGATACGAGGGGTCGATAGCTCAGCTGTTGTCTCTTCTCTCCTAGAAAGAGGCCTGATCGAGCCGATCGGCCGCAAAGAGGGGCCAGGCCGCCCCATGCAGTACGGAGTCACCAAGAAATTCCTCCAACACTTCGGCCTCAAAACCACCCAAGACCTCCTCTCCCTCAACCCTTAACCGCGATACCCAACATTCCGCGGTTAGAAATCCCCCAAAGACTAATACTTTAAAGGCATGAAGTCTGCTGTTGGTGGTGGCGGACGGCGGCAGCTGCTCCCATCACAAGCGCGCCAGTTAGAACGCCAGCACTCAAAGCCCCAAAAGTGGCTCCTCCTAGAGTCACGAGGAAGCCAAGCCCGTATAGGGAGGCGGGAGGCATCGCCCCGACACCGTAAAGAGCAAAGGAAATGACTGCAAAGGTAAGAGCGATGATTCCCAATGCAAAAGCCGTCACTTTCGCATCGTGTTCTTTTATTTTAAGACCAGCGCCATCTGTCCCATCTGTAAGGGACGCTCCATTGTTTCGGATGCATGATAAACAGCAAGACATGAGCAAAGATTTTACTCAGGATTGGCCATTCTTGGCAACTCGGAAAATCGCCCCTTGCAAAGAATCGGATTCTCCTCTATATTTTGTAAGCACTCAGCAGATTTACCCGGTTTAAAAAATATGCCAACAATCAACCAATTGATACGAAAAAGGCGAGGCAAGAAGATCCGCCAGAAAAAATCGCCCGCTTTGCAAAAATGCCCGCATCGCCGCGGGGTATGCCTGCAGGTGAAAACCAAAACACCTAAAAAGCCCAACTCTGCGTTGCGGAAAGTGGCTTGGGTGCGCCTCTCTAATGGGCAAGAGATTATTGCCTACATCGGTGGAGAAGGACACAACCTACAAGAACACAGCATTGTGCTTGTTCGTGGAGGACGCGTAAAAGATCTCCCCGGGGTGCGATACCACATTGTCCGAGGGGCTTTGGACTGTGCGGCTGTAAAAGACCGCAAGCAAGGACGATCTCTTTACGGAGCGAAAAGGCCGAAGTAACTCCGAGTAATGCTGGGAAGCTCATTTATGGATTTCCCGGTACGTTCTCTGCGCGCTGGAAGCTCAGGAGAGCACGTTCTCATGATGTGAGATAGGTGAAGAAAGAGACATCTCCTAAGGCTTCTGGTATAAGTTCCGGAAGTTTTTTTGAGAAAAATTTGATTTTTAGGATTTATTATGTCAAGAAGACACCGTGCAGAAAAAAGAAAACCTGAGCCAGACGCTCTCTATGGGAGTGAAACTCTGGAAAAGTTCATCAACCGTTTAATGATGGGTGGAAAAAAGAACCTTGCCCGCCGTATCGTCTACCGAGCTCTAGAAGGGTTTGCGAAAAAAGTCGACATGTCAGGAAATCCTCTTGAGGCTTTCGAAAAGGCACTCGAGAACGCAATGCCAGCCTTGGAAGTCAAATCTCGTCGGATCGGTGGTGCTACTTATCAGGTCCCTGTGGAGATTGCTCCAGGACGTAAGACAGCGATGGCTATGCGCTGGATCATTCTCAATGCCCGTGCAAAAGTAGGGCGTAGCATGGAAGAGGGGCTTATTACCGAGCTCGCCGATTGTTTCCACAACCAAGGGGCAACGATTAAGAAAAAAGATGACACCCACCGTATGGCCGAGGCGAATAAAGCCTTCGCCCATTACAAATGGTAACGTTTTAAGGAAAAACCTTTATGCCAAGATCAAAAGAAGACCGTCTAGACCGGGTAAGGAACATCGGCATCGTGGCCCACATCGATGCTGGAAAAACCACGACCACCGAGCGTATCCTCTATTATGCGGGTCGGACCCACAAAATTGGAGAAGTCCACGAAGGGGCTGCTACCATGGACTGGATGGAGCAGGAGCAAGAGCGTGGAATTACGATCACCTCCGCTGCCACAACCGTCTACTGGGGTGACTCGAAAATCAACATCATCGACACTCCCGGACACGTCGACTTTACGATCGAAGTGGAGCGCTCACTACGTGTTCTAGATGGGGCTATTGCTGTTTTCGATGCCGTCTCTGGGGTCGAGCCGCAATCAGAAACGGTGTGGAGGCAAGCCGATAAGTACAATGTTCCCAGAATCGCTTTTGTCAACAAGATGGACCGTATGGGGTGTGATTTCTTTGCAGCTGTTGAATCTATGCGAGACAAGCTAGGAGCCAATGCAATTCCTATCCACTGTCCTATTGGAGCTGAGAGTGAGTTCGTAGGAATGGTCGACCTGATCAAAATGAAAGCCATCATCTTCCATAGCGAGTCGCTTGGAACCAAGTGGGACGAGACAGATATTCCAGAAGATCTCAAAGAGAAGTGTGAAAAACTCCGTATGCAACTTCTCGAGGAGCTTGCCACAATTGATGAAGAGAACGAGGCCTTCATGACGAAAGTCCTAGAAGATCCAAATTCTCTTACCGAAGAGGAAATCCATAAAGTGATGCGAAAAGGGGTGTGCGAGAACAAGTTCAACCCTGTCCTTTGTGGATCTGCCTTCAAGAATAAGGGTGTGCAGCAACTTCTCGACTCTGTTGTCGCTTGGATGCCTTCTCCTCTAGACCGTGGAGAGGTTAAGGGGACGAATGTCGAAACAGAAGAGCCGATGGCAATCGTTCCGAAAGACGACGCACCTCTTGCAGCCCTTGCGTTTAAAATCATGACCGATCCGTATGTAGGTCGGATCACCTTTGTCCGCGTGTATGCGGGAACCCTCAAAAAGGGGAGCACTCTCATCAACACCACCACAGGGAAAAAAGAACGTGTCTCTCGTCTTTTGCTAATGCACGCAAACGACCGGACCGACAAAGATGAATTCTATACTGGTGACATTGCAGCTTGCATCGGCTTAAAGGGGACCTCAACAGGAGACACCCTATCGCAAGAGGGAAGTGAGATTCTTCTTGAAAAAATGGAATTCCCCGAACCTGTAATCGACATGGCGATCGAGCCTAAATCAAAAGCCGACCGGGAAAAGCTCGCCAATGCTCTCAGTGCTCTTTCTGAAGAAGATCCAACATTCCGTGTCTCTTCAAATGAAGAGACTGGACAGACGATCATCTCTGGGATGGGAGAACTCCACCTCGATATTTTGCGTGATCGGATGGTCCGAGAGTTTAAGGTCGAGGCGAGTGTGGGAAAACCTCAAGTTTCCTACAAGGAGACGATCACAAACCCAAGCAAAATCGAGACCAAGTTCATCAAGCAATCGGGTGGTCGAGGACAATATGCCCACGTCTGTCTCGAAATTGAGCCAAACGAAGCTGGGAAAGGAAACGAGATCGTCAGCAAGATTGTCGGAGGGACCATTCCAAGGGAATACATCCCTGCTGTCATGAAAGGGATCGAAGAAGGTCTCACATCTGGGGTTCTGGCCGGCTACCATCTGGTAGATATCAAAATTGCCATTGTCTTTGGATCGTATCACGAGGTCGATTCAAGTGAGATGGCCTTTAAGATTTGTGGATCGATGGCGATCAAAAATGCTTGTAAAAAGGCTGTTCCGATTCTCCTCGAGCCAATTATGAAAGTAACCGTGATCTCCCCTGAAAAATATCTCGGAGATGTGATCGGAGACTTAAACAAACGGAGAGGGAAGATCCTCGGACAAGAGTCTCAAAAAGGTGGAATTGTCAAAGTCAACTCAGAAGTTCCTTTGAGTGAAATGTTTGGGTACACAACCACCCTCCGCTCCTTGAGCTCAGGAAGAGCCAATTCCACGATGGAACCTGGATTCTTCTACCGAGTGCCGCAGAAAATTCAAGATGAAATTGTCAAGAAGTAGGAAAATAAGTAGATGGCAAAACAAAAACAAAAACAAAAAATTCGGATTCGGCTTCAAGGATTCGACCAAAGACAAATCGACCGCTCAACAGCTGATATTGTCGAAACTGCAAAACGAACAGGAGCACGGGTTGTAGGGCCGATCCCTCTTCCCACTCAAAGAGAGATCTATACTGTTCTCCGCTCTCCTCACGTCGACAGGAAGTCACGAGAGCAGTTCGAGATCCGTACACACAAAAGGCTAATTGATATATTAGATCCTACAGGAAGAACGATTGATTCCCTAAAAACCCTCTCTCTTCCTGCTGGGGTGGACATCAAAATCAAAGCTGCGTAAGTACGTGTCTACGGAAACTCTTCCCTTAACTCCCGAGAAGAAACACTCTTCTCAGGTTTTTTTTGCTGCCCTCAAGGAGAGATTTCGACTCAATCCAGGTTCGGACAAAGAGACCTACCATCTGGTACTTGAAGCCGACCTCCCCTACAAGGTGGGTGACAGCATTGGAGTCTACCCTGAAAATGACCCCCATTACGTCGAAAAGATCCTCGCTACCCTAAACACCTCTAGAAAACACCTCGTACAAGACCGGGAAGGAAATCCCCACACCTTAGAGACCTTCTTACAGAAAAAAGCCAATCTCAATCGGATCTCTAAAAAAATCCTACAACACAAAAGCTCCCTGCTAGAAGCCCTCTCCCATGGGAATCCCGAGCCCTCCTCTTTTTGTGCCCATCTCTCCCCTATTCCCCCCCGCTACTACTCAATCGCCTCTTCTCCACGTCACTCCCCTCATGAGATCCATCTCACTATCTCAGTAGCTGAAAATCCAGTGGAGGCTCCTTTCCCCTTTGGTACCTGCTCCCACTACCTCTGCCACCAAGCTCCCCTTGGTGACCCCTCCATTCCGATCTTCCTTCAGCCTTCCCCCTACTTTTTTCTCCCAGACGAGGCCTCTTCTAAACCTCTTATCATGATTGGACCTGGAACGGGAATTGCCCCTTTCAGAGGCTTTTTGCAAGAGAGGGCAGCTTCCAAAACTTCTTCCCCTAACTGGCTTTTTTTCGGTGAACGGTGCCAAAAAACCGACTTTTACTACCAAAATGAGTGGGAATCTCTGCAAACGGCAGGGCTTCTAGAAGTAACCTGCGCCTTCTCCC
>JAAKFR010000001.1 GCA_011064985.1 Chlamydiota bacterium | reverse complement strand
TAATCTTCTTCTCATCTTGAGAAATTGCATTTGACATATCCATACCGCACCCTTGGGTTTAAATAGATTTGCCTATTATTCACGAAATGTCTTCTCTGTACAAGTTTGAATTACACCCCCCCAGCTAGGGTGCAATTAAAAGTGGAGCTTGGCTAAGCCGTTGCAACATCTGTAATGTCACCCTACGCTTTGGGTTACACCCAAATGGTTTAATCTGCTCAACTGAGCCAAGCGTGCCGGATGGCCTATCGAGAGACAATATTTCAAGACGTGAAACCACAGAAACCTACAACAGTCACTCAAGCGGTGGATTCAGAGAGCCAGTCGAGGTACTCCTTGTTGCCGGCTAGGATAGGGACAGCGAGTATCTCAGGGACTTCGTACCTGGCTTGTTTCAGAATTTCGGCTTTGACCGCTTCAAAAAGAGAGCCGCGTGTTTTGAGAATGACTTTGCTCTCTTGGCTTGTGTCAATTTGGTCGTTCCATAAAAAGATCGATTCGATCCAGGGGATGATGTTGGCACACGCGACAAGCTTTTTCTCTACAAGATATCGCGATACCCGGCGGGCCTCATCAAGACTCCCACAAGTCCAATGGATCTGAATGTACTCACTCATCGTCTGTCTCCTGCAAAAAAGCCATGTGAGGGATCCGTAGATCGACAATCCAACTCCCCTCTTTCTCCTGTAAAAGAGCCTTTAGCTTACCATAGCAATCGATTTCTTTAAGATAGTTTTTTGGGGTGAGGCGTAGGGTATTACCCCTTGTGAAGACGAGGAGGATCTCCCGTTTTCCAAAAGTTTGGGCCTCGAGTTTTGAAAGATCAATCGATGCGAGTTCTTCCTCTTTGCAAGAGGCTCTCAGGTCACGTAGAATCTTAACCTCTTCCCCTCTCATTGCGGTGCCCCATGGTTCTTCTGAAACATGCTTTCCTAAAAAGACTCGGGGGAGCTTCTTCGTTGAGTTGAGAGGGATTGTGGGGAAAAGAAGTCCCTGCTCATCGATTGCCGTGTGAGAATAGTCCCCAAGATAGGCAACAGGTTCACGCATCTCGTATTCGAGATAGAGAAGATCAGGGGGAATTTTCTGCAAAATTGCCTGCCGAATCAGATGAGTTCCCAAGATCTTCTCAATCCCCTCTTTGATCGAAAAACGGTTGAGGTACGTAGGCTCATCAACAGAGAGATCGAGCACTTCTGCGAAAAATTCTGTGGGGATCGAAGGAGAATCGGTGGCAGCTTGTACAATTCCACGGATCGGATGGGATTCTGACTGGACCTTTAGGTAATGCAAATAGGCCTGCAACCCAAAAAAAAGGGAGACAAGACAACCCGCAGATAGAAACAGAATAAGTACTACCTTTGCGAAAGAGTAGTTCGGTCCTGGTCGTAAAAGTGCCCACATTCCCATCAATTTACTGCAAAACCTCTAGATACCAACCATCTGATCACATCACTTTTGGCCGATTATACCCTTATCATAAGCGGCCAAATCTCTATTTGTCCAGAGGATTTGGCCGCTTATAGGATTCTATAGGTGGCCAAATGCATCTTGCTGTTTGTGTTTTGCATCCTGGCGGGTGCGGTGGAGGGCGAGGATGGCTAGTCTGTCGAGAAGTCGTGGAAAGGGGAGTCCAGCCCGTGCCCAAATTTTAGGGAAGAGACTCAAAGGGGTAAGACCTGGAATTGGGTTGAGCTCAAAAAACCAGTAGTTCCCCTCTTGGTCGAGAAGAAAATCAACCCGGGCCATCCCGGTGCAACCAACTGCCTCGTAAGCCAGACGAGCCCATTTTTTCCCTTCCTCACAAAGGGAGTCTGCTAGATCGGGCTCCTCTGTCATTTCGAGAAGGCCCTTCGAGTATTTCTTTTCGTAATCGACAAAAGCGCCGTGAGCTAGCTTCTCGCCAGGTGAGGCAACCTCAATCCCACCAGGATTACCAATCACGGCAAATTCGAGCTCGCGACACTTCTCTTTCCCCTCTTCGATCATGACCTTGGTGTCCCAGCGAAAGGCGCTCTCAATCGCCTTTTCTAGACTTTCACGATCTTCTACTTTTGTAATCCCGATGCTCGAACCAAGGTGGACCGGTTTTACGTAAAGGGGGAAAGTGAGGCATGAGGATTGTGCAAGTAGTTCATCACGGCTTTTCCTCCACTCTTCGATTCCGAAGTGGGTAAAGGGAGGCGTTTTGATTCCTGCATGCTCTACGAGCTTTTTTGCCACCACCTTGTCCATAGAGTTTGCACAAGCTCGAAAATCGGGTCCGATATAGGGCTTCTCAAGCATCTCAAAAAGGCCTTGGATCGTCCCATCCTCTCCGTAGGGGCCATGGAAAATCGGAGCAAAGAGCTCGCACTTCTCTATCTCCTGGGTGACAGATGGGTCGAGAAGTGGACGGGTGGTAGAGGGATCGACTGCAGTCTTGTGAGCTAAGGTTTCCCTCGCCTCTTCTCCAAAGGTCCATTTTCCAAAGCGATCGATACCGAAATATTCGATCTCATAGAAAGCGGGGTCGAGGGAGGCTGCAACAGAACGAGCCGAGCGCAAAGAGATCTCGTGCTCGCAAGATTTCCCTCCGAAGAGGAGACCTACGCGCCATTTCTTAGGGGAGAAGGTAGCAAGAAAGGGGTAGAAGCGGGTGGAGAGATCCCCAGCGCTTAATGTGACACACACATCGTGAGGTCTTAGAAGAGAAGAGAGGACCTCAGGAAGAGAGGTAAGAGACGTATACGAGGTTTTGACAAAAGAATCCCTCTCAATTGCTTCTAGAAGGGTTTGATAAGAGAAATCGGGCGTTGGGTTTTCTCCAGCAGCATAAACATCTGTGACAATGAGTTGATCGACTTCCGAAAAAGCGTGAGAGAACTCCGAAAAGTGGTCGTGGAGGCGGCTATATTTATGGGGTTGAAAAATGGCAACCAGACGCCTCTCTCCGATGGCTTCCCTGATCCCTTTTAGGGTGGTCAGAATCTCTGTTGGGTGGTGGGCGTAGTCGTCGAGAAAAAGAACCCCACCGATCTCCCCCTTGTTTTGGCATCGCCGGAAAGTTCCGGGGAAGGTCCTCATCCCTTCTCGAATGATCTCCTCCGAGATTCCTAATCGGAGGCAAAAACCAAAAACCGCAACTCCATTCAAGACGTTGTGTCTTCCGATCGCCTTCAGGGCAATGTTGGAATAGGTTTTCCCCTCAAATGTGCAAGAGAAGGCAAGCTCCCACCCTTTTTGCATAAAGCTTGTGATTTTGAGATGGCAGGAAGAGTCGAACCCATAGGAAACCCCTCGGCCTTGACAAAGGGCTGAGAGGATCGGGTCATCACCACAGAAAAAAAGAAGGGCAGGGTCTTGCACTTGGTCTACAAACTGGGAAAAGGAGGCGATAAGAGCCTCCTCAGATTTGTGGAAATCAAGGTGTTCAGCTTCTACATTTGTCACAATCGCCCCATCAGGGAAATAGCGGGCGTGAGAACCATCGCTCTCATCTCCTTCTACGACAAAATACTCTCCTCGATCCCATTTTCCATTCCTCCCCTCGATTTTTCCCCCGATAGCAAAACTTGGGCTTTTGCCGGCTGTTACGAGAATATGGGTGAGAAGAGCTGTTGTCGTTGTCTTCCCGTGCGTGCCGGTCACTACAAAAGAAGTTTTCCCTCCCATGAGCTCGGCTAAAAGCTCAGATCGATGGAGAAGAGGGCAGGAGAGGGTGTCGGCCTGTCTCCTTTCACAATGGTCTTCTTTAATCGACGAGCTATAGACAACTGTTTGGCCGGGGAGGACTTGCTCTGTCTCATGTCCCTTATGGATTCTTGCCCCTTGCGCTTGGAGAGATTGGGTATTTGCATTCGAAGAGAGGTCGCTCCCTGAAACCTCGATCTGTTTTTCCAAAAGGATCTGGGCAAGGGCGCTCATTCCAATCCCCCCTATTCCAATAAAATGGTAGCTAGACTCTTTTTTCATCTTGCAAAAGCTCTTCTAAAAGTTCGTGGATATGGGGAAGGGATCTCCCCTCCTTTACCCTCAAGATCCTCTCTTGTTTCTCCTTTCTGTATTTGAAGAGATGGTCGATGGCAAAGAAAAGCTCCCCTCCTGTTAGCCCCGTCTCAACAAGGAGGCCCCCGCCGCCTACTTTTTCGACAAAGAAGCGAGCATTTGCCTCTTGGTGGTTCTCACTTGCAAAAGGAAAAGGGAGCAAAATAGCGGGAGTGGTCGATTCGATCAGGTCTGCAATTGTCCCGGCTCCGGCTCTGGTAATCGCAAGATCGGCAATCGAAAGGGCAAGGTCGATCCGGAATTCAAATGTTCTTACACAAGCGGTGATCCCCTTTTTCTCGTAAAAAGCAGAGTAAGTTACCGTCTCCTCTTCCTTACCAGTAAAGTGGAGAACTTGGAAGGGCGAGGAAAAAAGAGAAAGGGCTTCTGTAGCAAGAGAGTTGAGCCGGGATGCCCCTTGAGACCCTCCGTAGATGAGAAGGGTAGTAGTCCCCTCTTTGAGACCAAAATACTCCCAAGGATCGAGTCCCTCTTCTCTAATAAGACGCGGGAAAATGACTTCTCGAGCCTCTCCCTTGAGATAGTCTCTTGAATCGGGAAAAGTGATCCAGGTTTCCAGAGAAAAACGGGAAAAAAGACGGTTGACCTTGCCCGGAATCGCATTTTGCTCATAGAGGACGATCGGGATTTTCTCAGCTTTTGCCGCAAGAAGAACTGGGAGAGTGTAAAAACTCCCAAAACCCACCACAAGATCGGGAGAAAACTCCCGAAAAAAACGGCGCGACTGACGGAAGCCATTTACGATCTTTTTCCCTCCTCGCAAAACCTCTTTGGGACGAGAGAGGGAGAAGGTTGCTGAATCGACCTCTCGATAGGGAAAAGAGGCCGCATCGAAAAAGGAATTTTTTGATAAGCTGCTCCCCAAAAACATGAGGTCGTGATGAGAGAGCTTTTCAGCTACTGCTTGGGCTGGGAAGAGGTGACCCCCCGTCCCGCTTGCGGCTAATATGATCTTTTTTCTCATGGATACTCAACAATAGTCCTAAGCCGGCCATATTCGCAATCAGGGAAGTCCCCCCCTGGCTGAAAAAGGGAAGATTGACCCCTTTGCTCGGAAGAAGCCCAGAGACTACGCCCAAATTCAAAAACGCTTGCAACGATAACAGAAAGGTGATGGTGGCGGCAAGCAAAGTTGCTTGATTAGTAGGCGCTTGGAATGCAATTGCCATCCCTCCATAGGTCCATAGCATATACAAGAGGATCAAAACGAGTACGCCTAAAAACCCAAACTCTTCAGCAAAAATCGCTGCAATATAGTCATTTTGTGCTTCGGGAAGGTAGGTGAGTTTCTGTAGACTCCCTCCAGGACCTCTCCCCAAGAATTTCCCCGAGCCTGCAGCAATTTTTGCTTGGTGTGGTTGGTGCCCTTTCCCCTGGGGGTCGAGTTCGGGATGGAGATAGACCTCAAGCCTTCCACGCACATAAGGGAGCTGAAAAGCCGCCAAACTCCCGACGGCAAGCAAGAGGAGTACAGGGAGAGCCCAGTAGGTAAACCGGATCTTGGTGAGGAAAAAAAGGGGGATGAGAGTCGCTCCAATCACAGCCGTTGTCCCATTGTCAGGTTCGATCATCACCAGAAACATCGGACAGGCAAGAAGAGCCACGATTTTGCCAAAGGAGAAGAACCCTACCTCCTTCCCCTCTCTTCTGCTGAACCACTCGATATAGACAAAGGGGATGAGATACTTTACAAACTCAGAAGGTTGTAAGGTAAGCCCTCCAAACCCGATCCACCTGTGGGCTCCATTGCGGACCTTGCCCACTCCTGGGACAAAAACCAGGACGAGAAGAAGGGTAAGCCCGATCAAAAGGAGTGGAGAGAGTTTAAGAAGGGGGAGATACCCAACCCTCCAAACAAGAATCGCTAAACCTCCTCCTAGAAAAGCATAGAGAAGCTGACGGAAAAGAGCATGGTGGGTGTTTTTTTCAAGGAGACGATCTAAAATCTCGGCCGAGGTGGTGTTGTAGACCATCACAAGCCCAAGAGCAAAGAGCAAAGCAGAGCCAATCAGCAGGAGCAGTCTCATCGAATCCTGAGTCGATCGCCAGGACGGAGCCGACGCGCCCTTTGTTCATCCAATTCATTGAGTTTCAAGAGTTCATCCAACTTCAAGTGGTTCCGATTCGCAATCAACCATGGGTTGTCCCCATCCTGGACGATGTAGTACTCAGCCTCTTGTGGGGAAGAAATTTGGAAAGATGAGCTCCCTTGTGAGAGAGGAACCTTGAGAACTTGTCCAATTTTGAGCTGGGTCGAAGTCATGTGATTGGCTTTCATGATCGCGGCTACAGTCGTCTGATTCGCCCTCGCAATTTTTTCGAGAAAATCTCCGTTTTTCACGGTGACTTGCACAAATTCCACTTTTGACTCTTCTTTCTTTTGGGGAGCTTTTGGAGTCTTCTCTAGTGCAACGGGGGCAGAGGGGGTCACGTGGATTTTTTCTTCGATAAGATTTTTATTGGGCATCGATTCTGCAAGCGTGGGAACCGAGGCGATGAGCTGGTTGACCATCTCCTCAGAGGGTGAATTTCGCTTAGTCTCATTTTGTGCAATTTGCGTTTTTTTCTCTAAAGACCCTTCTTTGGGTGAGCGTATGGCTGTTGCAAACAGCACCATCAGCAACGCCGAATTCACTAGTACCGCAATAATGATTGTATCTCGTCTACTCATACACTTTCTCCCATACCCATTTTTTAAATACCTCGCCCCGCTCTTCAAAGTTCCGAAACTGATCAAAACTCGAACAACCTGGAGAGAGAAGAACCGTATCCCCTGTTTGTGCAAGAGAAATAGCCCTCTCTAACCCCTCTTCTAACCCAACTACCTTCTCAATGTCCACATCAGTTGAAAGTTCCTCTACCATCCGATTGGCAGCTCCTCCCATAGCAAAGACTCTTTTGACATTCTCTCTCAGAAGGGGGATCCATTTCCTGTAGTCCCCTCCTTTGTCTACCCCTCCTGCAAGAAGAAGAAGAGGCCCTTCCAAGGCCTCCAATGCTTTTTCCACAGCATCGACACTTGTCGCTTTACTGTCGTTGAAAAAGCTCACTCCCCTCACCTTTCGGACGAATTCAAGCCTGTGAGGCGGTTTTCGGAAAGTTCTCATCCCCTCCTTGACCTCTTCTCTACTTGGCTCTAGTAAACAACAAGCGGCGGCTAAATTCTCTAAATCGTGCTTTAGGAAAACATTTCCCCCAACTCTATACTCTAGAGAGAAAATGGTTTCAAGCATTTGTTTCCAAGAGGCTGTCGTTTCCCACCCACTTCCACAAGTAGCAAGAGAGGGAGGGATAAACCCTTTCCCCCCCTTTTTTAGAGCAGAAAAGAGGCGAAACTTCGCTTGTGAGTACTCCTCGAAGCTCGCGTGCCAATCGAGATGGTTGGGCGTGATATTGAGAATGACTGCCCGATCAAACGAGGGACGTGGAACTAAAGTACTCAATTGAAAGGAGCTCAGTTCGACCACAAATACCTCTGCCCTGTTTTCGACTTGAGAAAGAAGGGGGGTCCCAATGTTTCCAACAGTAACCGCCTCTATCCCCCTTTGCTGCAAGAGATGGGTAGTGAGAAGAGTGGTTGTTGTCTTCCCATTCGACCCGGTGATCCCTAAGACCGTTTTGTTCTTCTTCGCGAGGACCTCCAAAGCCAAGTCGATCTCACCCACGATCTGAATCCCTCTCTCTTTGGCTTCTACTACCCAAGGATGGGGGAGAGGAATGCCTGGTGATTTCACCAAACAGGTTACTCCCTCTAACTGAGGAGGGGCACTTTCGAGAAAAAAAGGAAATGTACCAGATTCGGGCTCTTTCTGATCGACGACAATAAAGGGAGAAGAGCTTTTCTCCAGAAACTCGATCACAGCCTTTCCGCTGACGCCTAACCCAAGAACACAGTAACGCAAAGGTATCTTCCTCACTGGAATTTCAAGGTTGCCACCCCCACAAGGGCAAGAAGAAGACCGACAATCCAAAACCGGACGACTACCTTCGTTTCCGCCCACCCTTTGTACTCGAAATGGTGGTGGAGCGGGGCACAGAGAAAGATCCTCTTCTGGTTTCTAAGCCGATAACTTCCAACTTGGAGCAAAACCGAAAGAGCCTCGATCACAAACACCCCGCCGATGATCGTAAGAAGGAGCTCCCTTTTGAGTAAAACTGCCGAAAGACCGAGGATGGCCCCCAATGTTAGGGAACCGGTATCTCCCATAAACACTTGGGCCGGATGGCCGTTGTACCAGAGAAAGCCCAGACACGCCCCCACAACAGCTGCTAGGTAGATCGCGATCTCCCCGCTCCCTTCGATGTAGAGAATATGGAGGTAGCGGGCAAAGTCGAGATTGTTAGAAAGAAAGGCGATTAAAGAAAAGGCGGAAACGGCCAGCATGACCGTTCCCGTAGCCAATCCGTCGAGCCCGTCTGTCAAATTGACCGCGTTCGAAGAGCCAGTGATGACAAAAGCGATGAGAAGAGCCATCCCGATCCCTCCCCACTTGGAGAAAAAGAGGAGCGGCTCTTTACGCATTGGGAGATAGAGACGGGTGGCGTATTCTTTTGTCGTCAAAAGGGCTAACGCAGACAGCGACTGCCCCCCTATCACTTCCTCCTTGGCATGAGGGGGAGAGTACCACTGCCCCTTGTGGAGCCATTCAGATGCAGGAGAGTAGAGAAGATAGAGAGCGATAGCAAAGGAAAAGAGCCCCTGGATCAAGAGCTTCTTTTTCCCCGAGAGCCCCCTCTTACTCTTGTAGCGGAGTTTGAGGTAGTCGTCTACCCCTCCGAGACTCCCGATCACAACCGTCGTCCCAAAAAGAAGGAGGGTAAAAGGACTCTGCAAGTCCATCCAAAGAAGAAGAGAGACGAGAAGAGAGAAGAGGATCAAAATCCCCCCCATTGTGGGAGTCTCGTTCTTGTTCCGGTGGAGCTCCCCCAAAAGCGGGCAGTCCTCGCTTCTCACCCGATCTCCCACCTTCAATTCATAGAGTTTTTTGATAAACGGCTTCCCGAAGAGGATCGTGAGTAGAAGTGCCGTGATTGCAGCTAAGGCCATCCTAGTGGAGCAATAGAAAAAGACTGTGGGGATATGAATCCCCCCCTTCTCCCGCAAAAACCGTAACAAAAAGAGCAACATCCCTTGCATTAAACGGAAGAAACCCTTTTTTTTCTACCCAAGAATCCAAGAATCCTTGCAAAAAAACCCAGCACCCCCTAAAAATCAAGGCTTCATTAAAACAAAACGAGGCAACACATGAGTTACCAAGAGTCTTTTAATACGTATTCTAGTCCTTTCAATGAACAAGCAACCTATGCTCCACCACCAGCATACCTGCAGCAAGGATCCGATAACTACTCCCAATACCGTGACAACCATTCCCCAAGCTCTCCTTATAGTTCCGGAATCCATTCTAGAGGGCAAAAGCCGGGTGTTTGCTCTCCGATGACCCGCGTAATCGTCTCAATTGCTCTTATCACATTTACAGCTATTGCCGCTTACTTCTGCTTTAGTTCTGGATTCAATCGGCTCGATTTGGCATGGAGAGGGATGGACAGATTTGTTGGAGGAGCCCTGGTCTACATGGGGCTTGCCTTTGCTACAGCAGCAACGGTCAATGCGGTCTACGCCCTCTACAAGACAGTCTTTAGCCACAAAAACTACACTGCAGAAGAGGCTCGCATCCAAATCGCCCTCACGGCTTTTGCCCCGCTCGCCTTCATCCCCGCCGCTCTTTGCTCCGGGGTAGCTGCCGCCGCCCGCTAACATATCTGAGGCTTTACAAAATCAATTGGGTGTAACCCAGATCAGTTAAAAACCCAAGATTCTGGTCTTCAGACACAAGCATACCAGGCTCTTGCATGCCCCCTACCGGGAAGACCTGCGCAATCTAGAAATCTTCGCGGAGGATTTCCTCCACGCCACTCTTCTTCTCCTCTATCGAGGAAAGAGGCATTATCGAGAAAGAAATATCCTCTGTTGCCCCGTGGAGGAATTTCTAAAAGGAGTCCATCCTAGGAAGCCTCTTCCATTTGGTCGATGAGGGTTTCGAGGGCGTGGACGCGGGCCCCCTTCAGGAGGACAACATCGCCTGGGAGGAGAAGATCTCTGAGGGAGCTGGCAAGAGCCTCTTTTGTTGCAAAGTGTTGGTAAGAGTCTTGGGGAAACTCGCTCTCTTTCCACCTCTCCCCGATACAGAGGAGAAGATCGGTTGTAGCAGAAGCCACTTCAAGCACCTTCTGGTGCCCCTCCTTAGAGTAGATCCCAAGAGCGTTCATGTCTCCTAATATGGCCACCTTTCTCCCCTGTTTTTCTGGAGAAGGGAGAGATCTTAGGGCCCCTTCCATCGATTCGGGATTGGCGTTGTAGGCGTCGTTGATGAAGCAGATCCCCTCCCTTTCAACTCTCTCAAACCTCATGGGGGGAAGGGTGAGACGCGGCACGACTTCCACGATCTTCCTCCAAGGGACATCTAAACAAAAAGCAAGAGCTAATGCAGCAAGAAGGTTGTGGTAGTGGACTGGATTAGGGAGTTGCGATGTGAGTGAAAGCCTCCCCCCATCGGGCATGTGCAAAAGAAGCCCTCCTTCTGTTTTCTCCAGGAAAAAGTCAGCCTCTTTTGAAAGAAGAGAGAAGGTCTTTATCCCACACCGCCCCCGCTTTTTCACAAAATCATAAAACGGGATATCCCTCGAAAGGAGGCCAAGAGATGTCCCTGGATGAGAAAAAATCGAACCTTTTTCTTCGGCAATTCCCTCTAAACCATTCGGAAAGTGGTTGACGTGTTGAGGAGAGATTGTCGTCAGAAGGGCGATGGTAGGGGGGGCGATCGAGAGGAGTTTTTGAATATGACCTGGTGCATCCATCCCCATCTCGAGAATCAAAATCTCTTCTTCTCCACTTGTATTTAGGATCGAGAGAGGGACCGTTGCCTGGGAATTGTAGCTCGATGGAGAGGCAAACACTTTGAAGTGGGTCTCAAGAAGGGCCTTGGCAAAATGCTTCACCGTTGTTTTCCCCAAAGAACCGGTAACCGCTACGATTTTTGCGCAGTTTCCCTCCAAACTTTTCCGAGCAGAGTCTTGCAGCGCCTCCAAAACATCAGGAACCCGGAGCAAGGGGAGCCCAAAACTTGTCCCCCGGTGGTTGCTAGAAACAACGGCTCCTGAAGCCCCCTTCCTTGCTGCCTCCTCCAAAAAGGCAACACCTGAAACCCGCTCCCCTGGAAGGGCAAAGAAAAGATCCTTTTCCTGAACAAGACGGCTATCGATCGCAGCACCATGAACCCACGCACCTGATCTGTGGAAAATTCCGAGACGTCTGGCAAGAAGTGAGAGCGGGATCGGTTTCATCTCCCCAAAACTACCTAAATATAGAAAAACAGGCCAGCTATTGCTCGAAAATTCTCCCCTCGTGTACTCTGTCGATCATGGTGGCATAGCCAAGTGGTAAGGCAGGGGCCTGCAAAGCCTTTATCCCCAGTTCGAATCTGGGTGCCACCTTTTTTTTATTCTTATGCTCTATTTGATCGCCACTCCAATCGGCAACCTCCAAGATATCACCTTCCGCGCTTTAGAGACTCTGAAACTCTGCGATCTTGTCCTCTGCGAAGACACGAGAAGAACAGGGATTTTACTCAAACACTACGAGATCAAAAGAAAGCTCAAAAGCTTCCACAAATTCAGCGAAGCCTCTAAAGAAAACGCAATCCTAGAAGAGCTAAGAGATGGAAAAACGATCGGCCTCGTCTCCGATGCGGGAACCCCTGGGATCTCCGATCCTGGCACGCGCCTTGTAACAGCCTGTAGAAGAGAAGGGATCCCCGTCTGCCCGATCCCCGGCCCTTGCGCTGCGATTGCCGCCCTTTCTGCCTCAGGCCTTCCTACAGACCGGTTCCAGTTCTTCGGCTTTCTCCCCCGCAAAAAGGGGAAATTGACCCGTCTATTCGAGGAGATTCTCGCTTATCCGGGTACGACCATCTGCTACGAATCCCCCTACCGCCTCAAAGCGAGCTTACAGGTTCTTGCCACTCTCGATCCGAAAACCCCTTGTGTTGTGGCACGTGAGCTCACCAAAAAATTCGAAGAATTTGTTGCAGGAACAGCCGAGGAACTTGCAACCAAGTATGCTGAAAAACATCCAAAAGGAGAAATCGTCCTCCTCATCTCTCCCAACGTCGGTGTGTAACTTTACGTCTTTCATGGCATTAGTCTTTTGGCGGCTTCCTAACCGCGAAGGAAGTTTATTTTCCATAGAGTTTTTTTCTGCTATGTCCTAACAAATAAAAAACGGGTATTTAAAAAAAATAAATTTTATATGAAAAGAATAGATAGTTTTACTCTCAAAATATCTCGGGAGCAGAGATCCCTTCGCGTTCCTTCGCGGTAAAGAATCCACCAAAGACTAATGCACACCAAACGTGAAGTTACCCCAGGATGTTGAGAGTGCTCGACAAGTGAACAGTCAAGTGGTATACTCCCCCTCTATTCACCAAAACAAAAATTACGAGGTACTCCGATGTCTGAAGCAAAAGAAATCATTTTCGAACAAGAAGCACGAGAAAAATTAGCAGGTGGAATCAAGCAGCTCGCAAACGCTGTTCGAGCCACTCTTGGCCCCAAAGGACGAAACGTCGGGTTGGAGAGAGGGTGGGGCGCTCCTACCATCACGAACGACGGAAATAGCATCGTCAAAGATGTCGAACTCGCCGACCAATATGAGCAGATGGGAGTTGCCATGGCGCAAGAGGTGGCTGCCAAGATCAAAGAGAAGTGTGGAGATGGAACCACAACTGGAACCCTCCTTCTCGATGCCCTTGTCGAGCATGGGATCAAATATATCGCAGCAGGCGCCAGTCCGATCGGCATCAAGCGAGGGATTGAAAAAGCGACTACAGCTCTTCTCAACGAACTCGAGAACAACGCGATCCCAGTCAAAGGGAAAGAAGATACCCAAAACATCGCCACCGTTTCGGCTTCTGGAAATAGCGAAATCGGGACTTTTATTGCAGAAGCAATCGAAAAAGTGGGCCGAGAAGGGGTCGTCACGATTGAAGAAGCTAAGGGTACTGAAACGGTGATCGAAACGGTAGAAGGGATGCAGTTCGACCGTGGCTACATCAGCCCCTATTTTGCAACCAACCAAGAGAAAATGCGGGTTGAAATGGAAAATCCCTCCATCCTCCTCGTCGAGAAGAAAATCACTTCAATCCAAGAGCTCCTTCCCATCCTCCAATCGGTTGCCTCTACTGGACGAGAACTCCTACTTATCTCCGAAGACGTCGAAGCTGACGCACTTGCCACTCTCGTCGTCAACAAGATCCGAGGAACCCTCAAAGTGGCTGCTGTGAAGGCTCCCGGCTTTGGTGATAACCGGAAGGCAATGCTCGAAGATCTTGCCGTTCTCACTGGCGCAACCCTCATTTCGGAAGATGCTGGGGTGGTCCTGAAAGATGCCCAAGCCGAAGTCCTTGGAAGCGCTGAGCGGGTGATTGTGACTAAAGACACAACCACAATCGTCGGTGGAAAAGGTGAGCATAAAGCTATCGGAACCCGCATCGCACAGCTGGAAACGCAAGCGGAAAAAAGCACGAGTTCCTACGACAAGGAGAAGCTCATCGAAAGAAAGGCAAAGCTCAAAGGGGGAGTTGCTGTCATCCGTGTGGGAGCTGCAACGGAACCTGAACTTAAAGCAAAAAAACAGATGTTTGAAGACAGCCTCAATTCAACGAAAGCCGCTCTTGAGGAAGGGATTGTAGCTGGAGGGGGGATCGCCCTTTTCCATGCAGGTAAGATCCTAAACACTCTTAGTCTTGAAGGAGATGAGGCACTTGGAGCAAAGCTTGTCGAAAAGGCCCTAGAAGCCCCCACCCGTCAAATCGTATCCAATACTGGATTTGATGGTTCTGTGATCGTGGAGCAACTCCGCGACGCCGATGAGAAAGTCGGCTTCAATGCTCTTACCGAAAAAGTAGAAGATCTGATCGCAGCAGGTGTACTCGATCCAGTGAAAGTAGTGAAAAACTGCCTGATCTTCTCCACTTCTGTGGCTGGGGTTATTCTGATCTCTGAGGCTCTCATTGGAGATGCTCCCGAGGAAGAAGAGTAGAACAAAACGGAGGAGGGCGCTAGCGCACCCCCCTCCTTGTCTCCCCTAATTCCTTAGGGGACGGCAGGGACCGTAAAAACAATTTCCTTAAGGATTCTGTTTACGCCGCGGAGAGGGTTCTGCTCTCCGTGGATTTTCGCGCTGAGGCTGCTGTGGCCCTTGTGGTTGAGGGGCAGCTCGCCGTGGTTGCTCTTGAGGCCCTTGAGAGGGAGCTCGTTGAGGCTCATTTTGGCGTGGATTTGATTGTCTAGGATTTGACTTTCTTGTAGCCATCTTCTTCCTCCTAAAAATTAATAAGATACTCTCACACAGGATCTGTCTTATCGACATCCATAAACTTAAATATATCACTTACAACACTTTATATTCAAAATATATTTAAAACTTTATATTCCAACAACTTACCCATAACCCACCCTTAACAAGAGGGATCACAAATATTTAATAGAGAACTACTTAAGTTAAATTTATCACAACCCCAGAGTATCCCGAGATCACAGAGAGAGTTTTTTTTCTCTGTGCTCTCTGTGTACTCTGTGGTTCAATTATTTACGTAAACTTATAGTAAAAAAAGACGTAAGCTTGGTCGGTGGCTCAGCAGTGGAAAAAGTATATTGAGAATGGGTTTATGCAAGTGTTTAGTTATAAGGAATGTGGAGCAGCCTTACTGTTAGGAATCCCCCATCGACTAATGCACCGAAATGGCATTGTTTGTTAGACTGGAGCCTTATGAAAAAAGACCCTGCCTCGCTCCGTGTTGCCCACCTCTCAGATCCCCACTTCTCCCGTGTCACCTACCACCCCTCCCAATTCCTCTCGAAACGGTGGCTAGGGAACCTCAACCTCTTCCTCTTTAGACGAAAATCCTATCAGACCGACCACCTCGGCCACATCCCCGAGCTCCTTGATACCCTCGAAGTAGAACAGGTTTTCTTCACAGGAGACTTCTCCTCAACGGCCTTAGATGAAGAGTTTGAAGCAGCAAAAGCCTATGTGGAAAGCTTCTCGATGCCTGTCTCTCTTCTCCCAGGCAACCACGATGCCTACACCAAGGAGGCCGAAAGATCTCGCCGCTTCTACGACTTTTTCCCTAACACCTCCCTTGAAAAAGACCGGATCGAAGTGACAGAACTTGGGAAAGGGTGGTGGTGGATTGGCCTTGATTGCGCTGTGGCAACCCCCCTTTTCCACGCCTACGGCCTCTTTACCCCGGAAATGGAGGCAAAACTCGAAGCCCACCTCCAAAAGCTCCCAGAAGGGGCCAGAGTGATCCTAGGGAACCACTTCCCGCTCTACCCCTCTTTCCACCACACCCATGATCTAAAGCGCAATGAGGCCCTCCAAAAGCTCCTCATCCGCTATCCAACGGTCAAACTTTACCTCCACGGCCACGACCACAAACCCTATATCAAGGAGAAGAGCACTCCCCTTGTCTTCAACAGTGGCTCATGCGCCCACAAACCCGATGGGACCTTCTACCTCTTCGACCTATTCGAAGAAGAGCTCCTCTGCCAACGCCTCCTCTTCCGCAAGGAGAACGACACCTTCAGCTGGGTCGTCGACTGGCAAAAATCCTTCCTTTTTTAACAAAATCCTTGATTTTTAATCATTAATTTGATATAATCCTTTAAAAACAATCAGGAGTACACTATATGAATACAGTCAATCCCCATTATCAAGGTGCCGCAGAGGTCATCAAGGAGTCCCCACTCATAAAAGTGGCGATCGCCACAGGGCTCGTCGCACTGGCAGCTGGAACCGCGTTCGCACTCCACCACTTCAACGTCTCCGGCTTCCAGAACATGCACTTCCAAGCCGCCTACATTGGAGCTGCTACAGCAGGAACCATCTCTACCCTTGCCCTTCTCGCCCTCGGCTTCAACATCTACCACAAAAAACACATCTCCGACCAACCCTTCCCCGTAAAACTCGACGAGATCCAATCAACTGTCAACTTTGAGATAGACGAACCAGAAAATGATACTTTACACATCAGGAAAGTAACTGCCGAGTTAGAGGAAACAGATGATCAGGAGATCAAGGATCAGTTCACCTCGGCCATGAAAAAGTTTCATATTCTCACACCTGTCAAAAAATGGCTCATGGAAAACACGGTTCACAGCAGCGACAGCGACCCTGCTTCCTATTTAAACAACGAAAATAAGGTCACCGTAACCCAAGTTGAGCTAAAAGAGAAACCCAAGTACGGAGAAGACTTCCCAAAAAAGCCAAAACAAGTGCAATATTCAGAGGATCCCTTTACCTATGCAGATGATGATGGAAACCCTCACGCCTACCCGGTCTATGGGAATGGAAACGTATTTGGGGGATCAGCTAAGACTGACGGGGGAGCGCAGGAAGAGATGGTGAGCATGCAAGCTCTTAAACTCTTCTTCCTCGACTACCTCTTTGCTAACAAGGAATATAGACAATACCTCCTCCCACAAAGCGCGGCAATAGATGCCAATGGTCACCCAACTAAGCCCACCCCTGTCCTCATCGACGTAAAAAAAGAGTATGACATCGGGATCTACGGGACAGAGAAGATGTGGACTCGCAATATTGCTGGGTTATCCCACAAATTACGCCCAGCGGCATGGCTGATTGCAACAATTGCCCTTGGTGCCATTGCCCTTGCAGTGATGCACAACATGGGTCTCTTCCAACACCACCAAACCCTCAACATGCTCTCCCAAACCAAGATCCTCCTCCCAGCTACGCTTGGCCTCACGGCTCTTGCGATCGGCGTCCTTGCCGGGATCGCCCGCCTCCGCTACCCCACAGTGGACCCAGTCGAGGGTGACCAGCCAACAGTCACCCTCTTCAACATCGCAGCACGCGACTACAAGACCCACCCGAAAGATAAGTACGACAAGGAAGACCTCAAGTACCACTACGATACTCTTGTAGCGGCCTTTGAAGGACTCAAGGCTGAGAAGGGTGAGAATGTAGTCGTTCACATGAGCGACTGGGGAACAGGCGTCTTCCGCGGCAGCCGCAACACGATGGTCACCCTCATCCTAGCCGCTGCCCGCGCCACCAACGTCCAACTCAAATTCGACAAGGTCGATGACAAAGGGGACTACTCCGAAGAAAATATTGAAAGACTCGCGCAAAAAATAAATACTGTACATACGTCACCTCATGACACGTTCGAGTTTATTCTGGGCAAGCAAACCCAAGGCGTCAAGTTTAGTATGGACAAGCAAACCCGAGACAATGCTAAGGCCTGGCGGCCAAGACAGAGCTAAAAGCCTTCGGCTTGGAGCTTCTCGGCAAGGGCTGAGAGGGAGGGAGTTTCCCGATGAGCGGCGATCTTCTCCTCACGGATATCGGGCATCTGCTTGAGAGCCTCCACCCAGGAGGCTCTTTTTGCTCCCTCACCTGAAATGGAGAGGCGGTCTACGATGGGGCCAGAAGAGGTGATTTTGCTCCCCTCTCCTTGCACCTTGTGCACAAGTCCTGTTTTCCCCACTTCACGAATCTCCATACCACACCTATACCCCATTCACTCTATAAACCTCTAATACTTTTTAACGTGAACCAGTTTTTGAAGTGCTGAGATACCGAGAGATTTTTGTGTCAGGTAAGGAAACTGATGCCAAAGGGAAGGGCCCCAGTGCCCTTTCCGAGGTGGCAGTTTTCTTAGATGGCCAAAAAGATCCTGTAGAGCAGTGCTTTAAAAACTGGGTTCACGTTTTTTAGGATTCAATCGGTAATACGTAGCTCTTGTGCTCCCCTCTTGTAGAATCAGCCCCTTCGCAATCAAGTCGGCAATGTCACGCTGTAATGTCCGTCTATTGATCCCAGGAAACAAGGCCTCATACTCGTGAATCGTAAAATTCCCCTCACGGGCAAGCAAATGTTCCAAAACTCTTGTCTGTCTTTCGGATAACTTATGCTGCAATGCAAGTATATCCATTTTCATCGCTAAGGATCCTTTTAACTGAATTTCCTGCATTTGATCCTCTAAGGCCGTTGTAAAATAGGTAAGCCACTTGGTCATATCCATATTTTCATTTCTAACAGATTGGATCGCCTTGTAGTAGTCTTCCCGATTCCGATCGTAATACTCACTGATTGTAAAAAGCCTCTTAAAATCATATCCCGAGCGATAGAGACACAATGTCGAAAGTAGGCGAGCTGTTCGCCCATTTCCGTCCAAAAACGGGTGAATGTGGACAAGCTGAAACTGGGCAATCCCCGCAACTAAGACAGGGGGAAGTATTTGTTCCTTCTGTATCCAATCTACTAACTCTCCCATCAAAATGGGGACTTCATAAGCTGGTGGAGGGGTGTAAATCACTTCTTTTGTGACAGAATTAGCTACATAGTTTTGGATCGTTCTGTATTTACCTGGAAGAGCACTATCTCCTCGAACCCCCTCAACCAATCGCTTATGAATTTCTCTGATTAACCCCTCGGTAAACACTCCTTGAGACAGTACACATTCCGCAACGAAATCAAATGCTTTCCTGTAATTGAGTAGCTCCTTTACATCCTCGGAGTCTACCCAACCCATTTCTTCCCCAGCTATCAACCTCTCCGACTGGTCTAGATTCAGGTGTGTCCCTTCTATGTGGGTGGTGTGGTGAGCTTCTAATACAAGAGCCCGAGCCTGCATTTTTGCAACCCAGGCTGAAGAGAGCTGGGCAGCTTCTAAAAAGCCGCGTGTACGCTCAATCGCTGTAAGGGCTCGTGTAATGGGGACTGATATGGTGAACTTAGGTTGGAAGGGCATGTTTTTACGACACTTTTTGCATTATTTTGTCACAAAAAAGATTTTCAGGAAAGATCCCACCCCTTTTTGCGACATTTTTGCGACATGTTTTGCGACAAAAATCGATCGAATTTGTCACAAAAGCCCCTTTTTGTCCTCCTCATGCACACGAAATCCCCGTTTCTTGTGCATGTTGCCTCTTTTTTATCCTGCCGCTCGAAGAGCGATCCTGTCTATCCTGTTTTTTCTTATGCTTCTTCCCAGGGGAAGGGGAGGACCTCCCCAATCCTGTCTACCCCCATGGCGAGCATCAAGAGCCTGTCAAACCCAACAGCCACTCCGCAACAATCGGGAAGACCCTGTTCCAACGCCTGCATGAACCCCTCATCAACGGGATAGCTCCTCTTCCCCATCCTCTCTCTCTCCTTGTTGCCCTCCTCAAGACGCTCCCTCTGCTCTTGTACATCTGCTAGCTCGTGGTACCCGTTGGCAAGCTCAAGCCCGTCGACAAACACTTCAAACCGCTCCGCAAGTCCACCACTTTCGATCTGGGCTAGAGCTGCCTGTTCCTTCGGAAATCCTGCTATTACGGTTACTTGGTGTTTTCCGAGCTGTGGCTCGACCTCAAAAGAGAAGAGAGCATCCCGCTCCTCCAAAGAGTCGGGGAACTCCCCTACTGTCTTACGAAAAGCCTCCTCGTAGGTCATCATCTCGTAGCCCTCCTTCCCTTTTACAAAGAGGCGGACAAAGGCGACTGTCTCCTCGATCATCTCTTGGAAGGAGATCCCCACTCGGTACCATTCGACCATGGTAAATTCGGGATTGTGGCGCTCTCCCCTCTCCCCATCGCGGAAGACGTGCGAGATCTGGTAGATATCACCACTTGCCTTTGAAAGGAGTCGCTTCATCCCATATTCGGGAGAGGAGTGGAGAAAAGCAAGAGTACCCATGCAGGTGGCTTCAACAAGATCGATATGGGCATCAACCGAGGCAGAGCGAGAAAGAAGGGGGACATCGACCTCAGTCACCCCTCTTTTAGCAAAAAACATTCTTGCTTCGCCTAGTTTCTTGGCTCGGAACTTGAGTAGCTTATTTCGTGACGCGGGAGACATACTCGCCAGTTCGGGTATCGACTTTGACCCACTCCCCTTGCTCGATAAAGATCGGGATCTGGATCTTGGCCCCGGTTTGGATCACCGCATCTTTTAGGACTCGCCCTGAGGCTGTATCCCCCTTGACTCCTGGAGCTGTCTCGGTGATCTCCATCTCCATAAAGATAGGAGGCTCGACCGTGACAGGTTCTCCATTATAGAGGACAATCTCATAGAGAATCTCTTCGACGAGCCACGATTTTACCTCTTCAAGCTTCGCTTGCGGGACGGTGATCTGCTCAAAGGAGTCATCGTCCATAAAGGTGGCCCCATCATTGTCGGTGTAGAGGAGGCGCATCTGCATCTCCTGCACATCAGCCTCTTCAAACGACTCGCCCGATTTGAAGGTCTTCTCAATCGACCGTCCCGTAAGGAGGTTTTTGATCCGAACTCGGTTAAAAGCCTGCCCTTTTCCCGGTTTCACAAATTGGTTGGTGACAATTGTATATGGTTGACCCTCAATAAGGAGCTTCAATCCGGCTTTGAATTCATTCGCACTGATTTGACCCATATCTACCTCTCAAGTAATAATAATATAAAAGGACACCATAACGATGTGGAAGAATACTTACAAAGATTATCCCCCAGACTCCCCTTACGTGGAAGAACAAGTAGAACCAGGAAGAGGGATCGTGGGATGTGAGATGCACGAAAGAAACGGCTGGGGAGAGAGCCACCACCTCCCACCTCCCCCAAAAGAGGGGGTGATCAAAACCCTTCTCAATTTCTTCTTCAAAGAGAAGGAGGAGTAGATGGAATTCCACGAAACCGACCCTCACGAGGCCCAAATCGCCCGTGATACCCTCGAGAGATACTCAGGTTCAGAAGTCAGCAGATTTGGCTCTTACGTCCTCCTGACCAATTTCTCTCGCTATATCCGCATGTTTGCTGAGATATACCAAGTCCCTCTGATGGAAGGGTCGATGTTTACTGCAGCTCATGCTCCTGATCTCGACATCAGCATCATCGATTTTAAGCTAGGGGCCGCTGCTGCTGCTCTTATTGTCGATCTCGTCTCGTTTCTCCCAACGGTAAAGGGGGCTCTTATGCTCGGCATGTGTGGCGGATTGCGCCGCCACTACAAAGTGGGAGACTACTTTGTCCCCATCGCAAGCATCCGTGGAGAGGGAGCCTCTGATTTCTATTTCCCCCCCGAAGTCCCCGCCCTTGCCAATTTCCTCATACAAAAAGCGGCAACTGAGATCTTCGATAGAGAAAATATCCCCTATCACATCGGCATCACCCACACGACCAATATCCGCTTCTGGGAATTCAACGAAGCCTTCAAAGAGAAACTCAAAGAGAATAAAGCCCAGTCGATCGAGATGGAGTGTGCCACCTTATTTTCGGCAAGCTACAGGAGAAAACTCCCTCTAGGCGCCCTCCTTCTTATCTCCGACCTCCCCCTAAAAAAAGGGGGAATCAAAACAAAAAAAAGCGCCCGAGCCGTCTTCGACACCTACTCTTCAGACCATCTAGCAAAAGGAGTCGAAACTCTCCTCTCCATGAAAGACAAACTCAAACACAAAGCCAAAGGGGCCTTCCGCGGCAAATCCGCCGAAACTGATATCTAACAACGTTTGTAGTCCCTTTTGGATGCTTTTCACCCCACTTGAACAATCGTTTTCCAGAGAGCTTTTGGGGATTTTCGTTCTAGTTAAACGATCGCGAGCGCAGATAGTATTTACTGATACAGCAAGCGAGCGATCGTTTAACTAGGGCGAAAAGCAGCCAAAAGTCCCCCTGAACCTCCTGTACCCAAAACCCTAGAGGATTTGTTCGAGGATGGTGTCTATGGAAAAGCCGAACTCTTCGGCGAGGACACCGGCTGGAGCAGAGGCACCAAAGCTCTCGAGGCAAATCGAAAGCCCTTCTCGGCCAATGTACTTGTGCCACCCAAGGTCGACACCAGCTTCGATGCTGATCCGCCTCCCTAAATCGCCTCCAACAACCGACTCGTAGTACTCCTCATCTTGCGCTTCGAAAAGCTCGAAGCAAGGCATCGAAACGACACGCACCTGTTTCCCCAGTTTGTGGAGCTCTCTAGCAACACTCATCGCCAAAGGAACCTCTGAGCCAGTTGCAAAGAGGGTATAATCGGGTTTACTCTTCTCTTTTTTGAGAATATAGGCTCCCCGACCCACACTTTCGGCGTAAGGGAGGTCGGTTTCCTCGAGTGTAGGGATCGACTGGCGGGAGAGGGCGATGGCAGATGGCCCTTGGTGGTTAAGGGCTGCGATCCAAGCTCCCCGCACCTCATGAGCGTCGGCAGGGCGGATCAAGTAGAGATGGGGAATCGCCCGAAGAGCCGCATAGTGTTCAACAGGTTGGTGGGTCGGCCCATCTTCTCCAAGAAAGATCGAATCGTGGGTAAACTGGTAGATCACTTTGAGCTTTGACAGAGCGGCCAAACGGATCGCATTGCGCATGTAGTCGGAAAAGGTGAGAAATGTCCCTACAAACGGAGTGAACATCTGGGTGAGGGCAAGCCCGTTGGCAATCGTCCCCATCCCAAACTCTCGCACCCCAAACTTGATATTCCGCCCAGAAAAATCGCCGGGTTTGATGATTGAGTACTTTTTCATCATCGTCAAATCGGACCCCGAAAGGTCGGCTGAGCCGCCATAGAGATCGGGAAGTAGATCGGCAAGAACGTCTAGGACAGCATGAGAGGCCTTTCTCCCCGCTACGCTATCTGGAACCTCGATCCCCCTTAGCTTCTCTTCCAGATCTTCTGGGAGGTGGGATTCGGCCATTTTTTGGAATTCTTCGTGAAGCTGAGGATTCGCCTTCGACCAAAGACGGTACTTCTCTCCCCACCGTTCCTCTAGCTGCTCATCTTTTTTCAGTTTTTCGTGGAAGTAATTTTCTACCGCTTTAGGAACATAAAATGCCTCTTGGGAGACCCCTAAAGCTTCTTTTGTTGCTGCAAGCTCCTCGGGACCCAAAGGAGCCCCATGGACTTTGTGGGTCCCTTCCTTCCCTGGTGATCCTTTTCCAATAATCGTATGACAGAGGATCATAACCGGCTTTGTTTGCTCTTTCCGCACACGACTGATGAGCTCATGCATCGCATCAAAATCATACGGATCGAGATCATAGGTCTCCCAGCCATAAGCCTCAAAACGGGCTTTTGTATCTTCCGAGGCACACTCTGAGAGTGGACCGTCTAAACAGATATGGTTCGCATCGTAGAAGAAAATCAAATTATTGAGCTGCAAATGTCCCGCAAGAGCTGAGACCTCATGACTCACCCCCTCCATCATATCCCCGTCACTACAGAGACAAAAGACTTTCGCATCGAAAAGAGTATGGTCTTTGGTATTGAATTTTTGGGCGAGGATTTGCAGGCCGAGAGCCATCCCCACGGCATTTCCTGCCCCCTGTCCGAGAGGACCTGTGGTTGCCTCAACCCCTTCGGTCTCCCCATACTCGGGATGGCCAGGGGTTTTCGAGTGGAGCTGGCGAAAATTTTCTAGCTCTTCCAAAGAGAGGGGGAAACCGGAGAGATGTAGAGACGAGTAGAGCAACATCGACCCGTGCCCAGCCGATAAGACAAACCGGTCCCGGTTGACAAAATGGGGGTTTTTCGGATTGTGGTTGAGAGCTTGCCCATAGAGATAGGCTGCGATTTCAGCACATCCGAGTGGAAGCCCAGGATGGCCCGAGTTGGCTTTTTGGACCGCATCGATTGAAAGACCTCTGATCGCTCCGGCCATTTTTTCTAAAATCTTCTTTTTCTCTTCTGGGAACTCTTCCATCTCTTTTGCCTTGAGTTATTGTGATTCGTGAAAAACACTGTAACGGTTTGATACAAAAAATCTCAAGCAGTAGAACTTCGTGGGGTGCAATTAAAAGTGGAGCTTTTGCCTTCATTTGTGGCAGGCTTTTGCATCCAGGCTCTTGCATGCCCCCTACTTTGTGCCTGAGGATGGGAACTTGGGTTAAGTCTTTAAATAGAACCACCTCGCTCAACTGAGTAAGGTTATCGATATAAGCTCCACTTTTAATTGCACCCAACTTTGTGTACCTTTGAGTCTTTGTGGCTCCAAGTCTCATTATTGAAAAACTCAATCTGAATCAAGGTTTTGAATTTTTCAACGGTCTCATGGTATGCTGTTCCCTATTATGAAAAAGCCAACTAGCCAAGAGGTAAGGAGAGCCTTCCTCTCCTACTTCGAAAAAAACGGACACACAAAAGTCCCCTCCTCCCCTGTCGTCCCACACGACGATCCTACCCTCCTTTTCACCAATGCAGGGATGAACCAGTTCAAAGATGTCTTTTTGGGACAGAACAAACGGAGCTACACCCGCGCCACAACTTCCCAGAAATGTGTCCGGGTCGGGGGGAAACACAACGACCTGGAAAATGTAGGCCACACCACCCGCCACCTCACTTTTTTTGAGATGCTCGGCAACTTCTCTTTTGGCGACTACTTCAAAAAACAAGCGATCGACTTTGCTTGGGAAGTCACCCTCGAAATTTTCCAGCTCGATCCGAAATACCTCTACGCAACTGTATTTCATGAAGATGAAGAATCTTTTGCTCTGTGGAAAGCCTACCTTCCAGAAGAACGGATCGTCCGGATGGGAGAAAAGGACAACTTCTGGGCGATGGGAGACACCGGTCCGTGTGGTCCCTGCTCAGAGCTCTACTTCGACCGAGGAGAGGGGTTTGGATCAGCAAGAAGCCCTGCCGAAGATATCGAGGGGGAGCGTTTTCTCGAATTTTGGAACCTCGTCTTTATAGAGAGCAACCGGGAACCGTCTGGTATTCTCCGTCCCCTCCCCAACAAATGCGTCGATACTGGTGCTGGACTTGAAAGGATCCTCTCGATCCTCCTAGGAGTCGATTCGCTTTTCGAAACAGATGTGATCCGGACCCTGATTGGAGAGGTGGAATCACTATCTAGTATACAGTATGACCCTCATGGAAAAAATGCCCCTCCTTTCCGTGTGATTGCCGACCACCTCCGGACGCTTGCCTTTGCGATTGCCGATGGGGTCCAGCCGAGCAACATCGAGCGGGGGTATGTTTTGCGCAAGGTGGTGAGGCGGGCCGTACGCTACGGGAAACAACTTGGCATCGAAAAACCCTTTCTCGCCGATCTTCTCCCAAGACTCAGCGAGCTCATGGGAGAGGATTTCCCCGAACTTCTCGCCTCGCAAGAGAGAACTGCGGAGATCCTCACCCTCGAAGAAGAGGGTTTTTTGCGCACCCTCAAAAGAGGGGGAGCTCTCCTTGGGCAAGTGATCGAGAAGTCGACTAAAGTGGGGGAAATCTCCGGCGAGGATTCCTTCAAACTCAAAGACACCTACGGCCTCCCCTTAGAAGAGATCCTCCTATTAGCAAAAGATGCCCATCTCGCAGTCGATATCTCCCGCTTTGAAGAGCTCGAACACGAGGCAAAACTCCGCTCTAGAGGAGCTAGGAAAGAGACGGTGCAGCTTGGCGAAGAATCGGCCTTCGCTAGCTACCTCGAAACCCATGGTCCTGCCCAATTTCTCGGGTATCGGCAACTCTCGGCCGAAGCCGTTGTCCTCGGGATCTTCCGCGATGGAGAAGAACTCCCCGTCCTCCATGAGGGAGAAGAGGGGACGATCCTTCTCGACCAAACTCCGTTTTATGCCGAAAAGGGGGGGCAGGTTGGCGACCAAGGGGAGATCTCTTCTGAGAGCGCCCTCTTTACTGTGATCGATTGCCAATCTCCTTATTCCGATGTAATCACCCATAAGGGTGTTTTGAAAAGTGGAGAGATCCGAGTAGGAGAGAGAGTCTCAGCTCACGTAAACCAAAAAAGACGACAAAAAATCGCCAACCATCACACCGCAACCCACCTTCTCCACTGGGCCCTCCGCCACGTTCTCGGCCCTCACATCAAGCAAGCCGGTTCTGTCGTGGAAGCCACCCGCCTCCGATTTGATTTCTCCCACCATAAACCCCTCTCTTCTGAAGAGATCACCCAAATTGAAACCCTCGTAAATGAGAAAATCCGGGAAAACAGACCGGTCCACTCCTACGAACTTGCCCACTCCGAAGCGCAAACAAGAGACGATATCATCCAGTTTTTCGGGGAGAAGTATGGGGAGTACGTCCGCGTGATCGATCTCGACTACTCCAAAGAGCTCTGCGGGGGGACCCATACAACAGCCACGGGAACCCTCGGCTACTTCCGGATCACAAAAGAGAGCAGCATCGCGGCCGGGATCCGCCGAATCGAAGCAGTTGCAGGAGAGGAGGCCAATAAGTTCGTCCATGAATCAGAAGATCTCCTCCTCTCTCTTGCTAAGCTTTTCAAAGCCCAGCCAGCTCAACTCCCTGAAAAAGGAGAGAAGCTCCTCGAAGAAAAGGAGAATCTAGCAAAAGAGCTCACCCGCCTGAAAAGAGAGCTTCTCTCTGTTGAAGTGGAAAACCTCCTCGCCCATATCGAAGAGACAAACGGGGTCTCCTATCTTTTGCACTCTCTCTCCCTTGCTCCAAAGGAGCTAAAAGAGTGCGCCGATCTCGTGGTGGAGAAGTGCTCTCCCCTCATTCTCCTTCTCATCGGAATCGAAGAGAACAAATGTACCTTCCTCACCCGTATCTCCCCAGAGTATGCCCAGAAGGGATTCCATGCCGGAAAGCTGATCCAGAAAATTGCTCCGATAGTTGGAGGGAAAGGAGGAGGGAAACCCGAAGCCGCCCAAGGAGGAGGAACAAACCCAGAAAACAGTGAGAAAGCTTTACACGAGGCCCGCCAATGGATCTCCTCCCTCACCTAATGAAAAACAATGAGACCAAAAACAAAACGGCAATCCAAAATCCAGCTAAGAGATTCCTCTCCAACCCAAAACTCAAGGAGTTTCCGAAATGGGTAACCGAAAACTCCAATCTCCTATTTGAGGGGCTCTGGAGCTCACCTAAAGCTCTTCTCCTAGCCTTAGCGCAAGAAGCGACCGGAAAACACCTCGTGATTGTAAGTGGAGGGGCGAGAGAGTCTCGACTTCTCGATGACCTCGCCTACTTTTCAAGTAAGTCTCCTTTAGAGTTTCCTGCCTGGGAGAATCTCCCCTCCGAAGATGTCCCCCCGAGCCCCGATATTGTGGGTGAGCGATACCGGATTCTCCGTGCCTTGCAAGTTACAAGAGAACCCCAAGTTGTCGTTGCCTCCCTCCAGGCTATCTTGCAAAAGGTCCTCCTTCCAGAAAGGCTTGAAGCCCTCTACTTACCCTTGAAAAAAGGGGCTGAAATCCCCTTCGACGAACTCCCCCACTTCCTCTCAGAAATGGGGTACCACAAAAAGAGTGTAGCAGCAGATAAGGGAGAGTTTGCCGTCCGCGGAGGGATCCTCGACCTTTTCCCTGTCAACTCCCCCGACCCGTTCCGTCTCGAATTTTTTGGAGATGAGATCGTATCGATCCGGAAGTACGACCCGATCAGCCAAACCTCGGTCGAAAAAGTCGAAGAGATCACCCTCACACCTGGAGAAGAACTCGAGCTTTTAGCCACAGAGAAAACATTGGGAAGTCTTTTTGATTATCTTGGCCCAAACACCCTCCTCGTCTTTGATGAACTTGCCATGATCGAAGACAAATACGTCGCCCTAAAAGGGATGGCCGGGGCCAAAACCCGCTCCTTTTCTTCCCTTGAGGAGTTATTAGAAGAGCGAAAAGAACTGCAAACCTTCTACTTCACCGAGGAGCCGATTCGGGAGATCAGCGAAGTCCAGATCCTAGAGCGAGGGAAAAACCCCTACTCAGAGCTCGCCCCCCCGCAGAAGATCTCTTTTGAGGCATTTTCCAAAACCCTAGAGGCCAAACTCTGGAACCCCCCATTCCTCCCTCTTTTTCCCAGTTTTTGCCCACCTGAGACCCCTCTTGACGACTTCTCTTCCCAAGATTTTTTGGAGGTCGTCTCGCAAACACCCGATCTCAAAGCCCTTTTCCTCTGCCAAAATGAGTCGGAGAAGACGAGCTTGCAAGAGAGATTCGCAAAACTCCCAAAACCTTTTGAGGGAGAGTTTGAGAAGGGATATCTCTCCTCAGGGTTCTACTTGCAGGAGCCCTCTATTGCTCTTGTTCCAACACCCGAGCTCACCCATCGCTACAAAGTGCGGCGGCAAAAGCAAAGGACCCACTACCACACTCTACCCGTTGAGATGCTCATCCTCACTCCAGGAGAGGCCGTCGTCCATATGAATAGTGGGATCGGCCGCTATATCGGAATCGAAAGACGCCCCAACCACCTCGGCGTCGAAACTGAATTCATGCTCCTCCAGTATGCCGAAGGGTCTAAGCTCTACGTTCCGATGGAACAAGCGAATCTCATCTCCAAGTATATCGGAACAAGTGAGCAGCCGCCCGAACTTCATACGTTGGGGAGCGCGAGATGGAAAAAGGCCCGTGAGAGAACCGAGAAGGCGATCATGCAGTATGCCAATGATCTTCTCCAACTCCAAGCCGAGCGGGTGATCAAAGGGGGAACTCCCTACCCTGCCGATAGTGATTTGGTCAAACAATTTGGGGAGGAATTCCCCTACGTTGAGACCCAAGACCAACTCCTTGCAATCGATGCAATCGGGAAGGATTTTCAGTCGACCCAGTCGATGGATCGTCTTGTTTGTGGGGATGTTGGTTATGGCAAGACCGAGATTGCCATGCGGGCCGCTTTCAAAACAGTGGTCGATGGAGGGCGACAAGTGGCCGTTCTTGTCCCCACTACCATCCTTGCCCTCCAACACTATGAGTCGTTCTCCGCACGTATGGAGAATTTCCCTTTACGGATCGCCCACATCTCCCGCTTCCGAAAACCGAAGGAGATCCGCGCCATAATCGAGGCTGCTAAAAAAGGGGAGATCGACATCTTGATCGGAACCCACCGGATCGTCAGTAAAGATGTCGAATTTGCCAATCTCGGTCTTGTGATCATCGATGAGGAGCAACGGTTTGGGGTCAAAGCGAAAGAACGCCTCAAAACGCTGCGCAAAGAGGTCGACTGCCTCACCCTTTCGGCAACCCCGATTCCCCGCACCCTCTACATGTCTCTTGTTGGGGCGCGCGATCTCTCTGTCATCAATACCCCCCCTGAAGACCGCCTCCCGATCCAGACCGTTGTCGCAACGGCTGCCGAAGAGCTCGTCAAAAACGCCCTTATACGTGAGCTCGCCCGTGATGGTCAGGCCTATTTCATCCACAACCGAGTCGAAACGATCTTCGAAATGGCAAACAGGATCCGCCACCTTCTCCCAGGAGCTCGGATTGTCGTTGGCCACGGGCAGATGAGCGCCTCTGAGATCGACACTGTCTTCCACGCCTTCAAAAATGGCGAGGTCGACATCTTAGTTGCCACTTCGATCATCGAAAACGGGATCGATATCCCCAATGCCAACACGATCTTGATCGACCGAGCCGACCGGTTTGGCCTCGCCGATCTCTACCAGATGCGGGGGCGAGTGGGGCGGTGGAACCGGAAAGCGTATTGCTACTTCCTCGTCCCGAACGCGCGCGAGCTGAGCGAGATCTCCCGCAAACGCCTCTCCGCCCTCTCACAAGCCTCCGGAATCGGGGGAGGGATGAAGGTGGCGATGCACGATCTCGAAATCCGGGGAGCTGGCAATATCCTCGGGACCGAACAGTCGGGACATGTCGCTGCGATCGGCTTCCAGCTCTACTGCAAGCTCTTGAAAAAGACGATCAACGCTCTGCAGAAAAAAGAGCGTCCTCTCTTCTACCATGAGGTGAAAGTTGAATTCCCCTTCGACGCCCGACTCCCAGATGATTACGTCAACGAGACCTCCCTCCGGATGGAGCTCTACCAACGTCTAGGAGACGCCGAAAGCGAAGAGGAGATCGACAGACTCATCGACGAGATCCGCGACCGGTTTGGCCCTCTCCCTCTCCAGGTCGAATGGCTCCACCACCTTGCTAGAGTCCGCCTCTTTGCCGCTCGCCACCACTTCACCCACCTCAAACTCTCGAAGATCGTCCTCTTTGCCGAACAAACTCACGGGAAAAAGGGGAAGATCTCGCAGAAGATCCCCATTCCTATCCCCAAGACTCCCAAAGAGATGGAAGAATTCGTCCTCAAAGCCCTCCAGCAGAACTTCCCGCTCCACCAAAAATCCTCTTGATCCTAAATTCTCCCTTCCTACATAAAGAGTCCCTGTCAAGCTCTAAACTCAACCGGAGAACACACTATGCGTATGCTCAAAAACCTTGCTCTATCGCTCCTACTCCTTACCTCAGCAGGCTATGCCCAAACCTGCTACGACGAGTGCAACCCCTGTTGCGGCGGCAACTTCGAAGTCTCAGCCGAATGGCTCTACTTTATGTCCGCCATCGACCAACCCTACTACGCCATCCTCAACAAAGTCGACGATCTGCCTCGTGCTGATGACTTTGATGGCCCCCGCATTGCCAACGACCAAGGCTGGCACTCTGGCTACCGCCTCGAAGCTGCCTACTACCTCCCCAACTGCTTCGATCACCTAAGAGTTCGTTGGACCCACTTCAACAACTTCTCCGACTCCGACCACTTTGCAAGTGATGACTACTGGTCTATCTTAACTCATCCAGATTTGGGGGGTGTTAGTGGTAAGATAGGTATTGGAATAATCAAAGATGAGTTTGAATTCTATACTCTTGAAATTCTATTTGGCAGGTCTGTCTATTACTGCCAAGGACTGAATCTCACTTTAGAAGGGGGCTTGCAGTACAGCAAAGTCGACCTAAAAGAAAGTGTTTTTTACAGCTTTCCATCTAATCGTGAATATTTCATTAAAAACCATTCTGAAATGCGCGGGGTTGGCCCCGAGTTGGCTTTTTCCTTTGACTACAACATCAACAGATGTTTTTCCGTCGTGGGAAGGGCAACAGGAGCTTACCTCATCAGCAAAAAAGAAACAAAAGCGTTCCATAATCAATTCATAAGTGAATCTCTATTAGACGTACAGAATGCTCGAGATGAAGACTACTACATCGGAATGCCCACCCTCGATGCAAGGGCAGGCCTTGCCTTCGACTGGTCATTTGATGGGTGTGGGTGTGGATGCATCGACCTCTCTTTCGAAGTTGGATATGAGTTTATGCACGTCCACAAAGGGGTCAACCGAATCTACTTTGTCGACGATTTTGCAGAAGGGCAATCGTTCAACGAGTACATGGACTTCACCCTCCACGGACCCTACATCCGTGTAGGTGTCGGCTTCTAAAGAAGCCTCCCTCCCCGTAGCCCACGTACGACAACTTGGGCTGCCAAGCCCCGCGTTCCACGAGAGCCTCTAGGGCGCTCGCCACACACGGGGCTAACAACTTGGCATCGCTACCGCGATGCTGTTGTGAAAATTCAATCCCCGCGGACCGGACATCCGTGTCGGGGTTGGATGAAAAACTTCCTGATTCGTATCAGATGAGCCGCGATGGTTTTAACCTCCCATCGCGGCTTTTTGAATAAGATCCAAGTTGTGAAGGAGAACAAGGGTATGGAACTAAGTTGTGATGAAGAGAAAATATAATTTCAGAGAGGATAATCAAGGCAGGGATTGAGGTACATCGTCAGCTAGGGGGTCCTGGCCTTCTTGAGAGTATGTATGAGGATGCGTTAATTTCATGAACTAAAGTTGTGTGGTCTGCATGTCCAGAGGCAAGTTTCTATCCCAATGTAAACTAGGATTAGTGCTCAATTTTGGGCAACCACTCCTAGTCGATGGGATCTCAAGGGTCGTCAACCATCTCTGATTTCTTCTCTTTCGCCTTTGCGTTTCTCTGCTCCTTTGCGTTTTTCTTTTTCCCACAGATTCTACACTCCAGACCTTGCGGATTTCACCCATTTCCCTTACAGTCTCTTGCATGAGCAAGATCCTCGATGCCCTCCACCAAAAAAACTTTGCCCCTCCTCCGATTTGGATGATGCGGCAGGCGGGACGCTACCTTCCCGAATACCGGAAGCTCAAAGGGAGCCGCTCTCTCTACGAGATGTTCCACGACCCAAATACGATCATCGAGGTAACCCTCCAGCCAATCAAACGACTCCACACAGATGCTGCGATTCTCTTTAGTGACATCCTCACAGTCCTAGATGGACTCGGCGTCTCGTACGAATTCCAGGAAGGAATAGGACCTGTTGTTGCCCCCTTCTCTCCCCCCCTCTCTCTGCGCCCTCCCCACGAAACCTACGCCCCCATCACACACGCGATCAAGGAACTCCGCAATGCCCTCCCCGTCCCCCTCCTCGGCTTTGCAGGAGCCCCATTCACGGTAGCGTGCTATCTAATTGAAGGGAAAACGAGCCACGACCAGAAAAAAACAAAGCAGATGCTGATGCGGGACCCGCAAGGGTTTTCCAAACTCCTAGATGTAATCACCGAGGCAACAATTGCCTATCTCCAGGAACAAGTAAACGCAGGAGTTCAAGCCATCCAGCTCTTCGATTCATGGGCCAACGTCCTCTCTTTGGAAGACTTTCGCAAGTGCTCTTTGCAGCCAATGGAGAAGATCTTGCAGGCGGTCGATGTGCCGGTGATTCTCTTCTGCCGCGGCTCGTGTTTTTTTGCTGAGGAGCTTGCCTCCATTAAACCTGCTGGCATCAGCCTCGACTGGAGTGGAGAGATCGCTGAGATCCGGAAGAGGGTTGGTCCTGGAATCACCCTCCAGGGGAACCTCGATCCGATGGTCCTCTATGGATCTAAGCAAGAGATCGCAAAACGGGTAGACCCGATTTTGGAGAGTATGGAAGGTGACCCTGCCTTTATCTTCAACCTGGGGCATGGACTCCTCCCCGACATCCCTGTAGAAAACGTAGAATTTTTGGTCGACTATGTACACAATCACGCCCGAGCTCGTACTGAAGTTTCATAAGCCAGCTCCTCGCTACACCTCCTATCCCACAGCGCCTGAATGGGGTCCGATGGATGAACAGGTCTACCGAAAAGAGCTCGAGAAGCTGGCAAAGACCGAAAACCCCCTCTCCCTCTACTTTCACATCCCCTTTTGCAAGACGATGTGCCTCTACTGTGGCTGCTCGGTTGTGCTCAATCGGAAACCAGAAAATGAGACTCTCTACGTCGACTATCTCACAAAAGAGATCGACCTTGTGACAAAGATTTTGGGCCGGAAGGTAGTCCCTCAGCTCCATTTTGGAGGAGGAACCCCAACCAAGCTCTCAATCCCCCTGTTCCAACGTCTCTTTACCCATATTCAAGAGAGGTTCTCCCTCGATTTTTCTAAAGAGATTGCCATCGAGATCGACCCGAGGACTGTGCTAGAAAACGGAGGAGAAAAACTCCGTTTCTTGCACCAAATCGGATTCAACCGGGTGAGTTTTGGGGTCCAAGATACCGATCCAAAAGTGCAAGAGGCCGTGAAACGGAGACAGAGCCTCGAAATGACACAAGAGACCTACTGGCTCGCCCGAGAGCTTGGCTTTTCGGGGGTCAATCTCGATCTGATCTACGGTCTTCCCTACCAGACGCCAGAAACTTTCTCCAAAACGATCTCCGATATACTAGAGATGCGTCCCGATCGGATCGCTCTTTTCTCCTACGCGAAAGTCCCCTGGCTCAAACCTCACCAGAAGGCGATCAAAGACAAGACTCTCCCCTCAACTGAGGAGAAGTTCAGGATCTATACGGAGGCACGTAGTCGACTTGTCGATGCTGGCTATGTGGTTATTGGAATGGACCATTTTGCTCTTGAAGAAGATGTGATGGCAGTTGCTTACCGAGAAAAAACCCTCCAAAGGAACTTCCAGGGATATACCGTCCGCCATGCCGAGGATATGGTGAGCTTTGGAGCAAGCTCAATCGGGTTTGTCCAAAATGGCTACTTCCAAAATCTCAAGGCCCTCCCAGACTACTATGGAGCACTTGAAAAAGGAGAGTTGCCGATTTGTAAGGGGCGCATTCTGACAGAAGAGGATCGGCTCAGAAAGTGGGTGATCCACACCTTGATGTGTACCTTCTCTCTAGACAAAAAGAGCTTTGAGAAGAAGGTTGGAGTCCCTTTTGACTCCTACTTTGCCGATGCAGAAGAGAAGCTAGCTGAGCTAGAAGCGGAGGGGCTCATTCTCCAAACGCCGGAAAAGATCGAGGTGACTCAACCTGGAGAGCTGCTGATTCGGAACGTAGTGATGACATTTGATGCCTATTTGAAACAAGAATCTAAACCCAAATTTTCACAGTCGATATGAAAAAGATCGTAATATTAGGTGGGGGAATTTCTGGTCTTTCTGCTGCTTGGTTTGCTAAGAAGAAGTGGGGAAGAGAGGCCTCTATCACTCTCCTAGAAGGACGTCCACGAGTCGGGGGATGGATTGAGACGTGTCAGAAAGAGGAGTTTCTCTTCGAAAAGGGGCCCCGTGGTTTTCGTCCAAAAGGAAATGGGAAGCAGACTCTCGCTCTTGTTGAATCGCTCGGTTTACAATCTGAGATTGTATCCTGTAATGAAAACGAAAAAAAGCGCTACATCTCCCGGAAGGGCAAGCTCGTCCCCTTCTCTCCCCTCTTCTTACTCAAGCAAGGGATTCTTTCTGCAGGGCTCAGAGACCTTTTTGCCTCCCGCGCCACCTCTTCCGATGAGTCGATCGCCTCGTTTTTTACCCGCCGCTTTAACCAAAAAATCACCTCCCAAATCATCGACCCTCTTGTAAAGGGGGTCTTTGGAGGCAACGCCGAGGAGCTTTCGATCCGCTCTTGCTTCCCTACCCTCTGGGAATACGAGAAAAGGCATGGTTCAGTAGTCAAAGGGCTCCTCAAAAAAATGAAAACCTCCCCCTCTCCAAGCGCCCCTCTCCTCACCTTCAAAACAGGAATGGCCAGGCTCCCAGAAGCCCTTGCCGAACAGATTGAGGGGGAGATCCACCTCTCAACTCCCATCACCAAAATCGAGCGAGACAAGAAGGGATTTTGCATAAACGAGAAGTGGGAGGCTGATCTGCTCATCTCCGCCCTCCCCACCTATGTCCTAGCCCCCTTGCTTGCAATCGAAAACCCTTTCTCCTACACCTCCCTCTCTATGGTCAGCCTCGGTTGGCGGAAAAAGTGGCTAAAACACCGTGGATATGGGTTCCTCGTCCCCTCCTCAGAAAAGGGGGAGATCCTCGGGATGACCTGGGATTCGGAGATTTTCCCCGCCCACAACCGTGGCCCACAAACAAGAGTGTGCGTCATCATGACTGGAAGCCATCCCGATGCCACCCTCTTTTCAAGAGCCCTCCAAAGTGTCGAAGACTACCTCCACCACAAAACCTCCCCTGACCTCTACGCCATCTCTTCTGCCTACCAAGCGATCCCCCAATACCACGTCGGCCACCACGAGAAGCTCTCCTCCTTCCGCAAAACACTACCCGCAAACCTCCTGGCCATCGGCAGCGCCTTCGAAGGGGTAGGCGTCAACGACTGCATCGCCCTCGCCCACAAAACCCTCACCTCACAGAATTGCGAAAATGCAATAGTGTGAGATCTAAATAAGGCTTTTCAGACCTCACACTATTGCATTTTCTTGATTCTGTGAGGTCGCTTTGCTATTCTTGTACTAGGAGGATAGAGATGGAAAATGCCCCTTTCTACGGAAGAGAAGAGGAACTCAAACGACTAAAAGGAGTGACCAAAAAAAAGAGTGCTAGCTTGGTTGTCATCAGAGGGAGGCGCCGAATTGGGAAGAGCCGCCTCATTCTTGAATTTAGCAAGAAGATGAAGGCAAAAATTTTTACAGGCCTCCCTCCTGTTGGTGGTGTTACCGCTGCCCAAGACCAAAGAGAGTATTTTGCTAAGCAAATGGAACAACAGCTCCCTTTAAGAGCCATCAAAGGAGAAGATTGGGCTGATCTTTTCTGGCTTTTAGCTAAGGAGACAAAAAAAGGGCAGCTCCTGCTGGTATTTGATGAGATTAACTGGATGGGAAGTGAAGATCCTACATTCCTCGGTAAGCTCAAATCGGCTTGGGATCTCCACTTCAAAAACAACCCCAACTTGATTCTTATTCTAAGTGGGTCCATGTCGGGATGGATTGAGCAAAACATCCTAAGTAGTACGGGATTTATGGGTCGCATCTCGCTTGATTTGACTCTCGACGAACTCCCGCTGCATGTGTGTAATCTATTTTGGCGAAATCACAAAGATGAACTTTCTGCTTATGAAAAGTTTAAGATTCTCTCCGTAACAGGAGGCGTTCCCCTCTATTTAGAAGAGATCGATCCCTGCCTGTCTGCAGAAGAGAATATCCAACAATTGGCGTTTCAAAGAGGGGCGCTTCTAGTTGAGGAATTTGACCGGATCTTCTCGGATCTATTCTCTCACCGATCTCATCGGTATAAAATGATCGTAAAAAGACTGGCTCAAGGAAACGCCGACCTTGGTCAAATCTGCGAAGCAATTGAGATGGAAAAAGGGGGAACTGTTAGCGAATACCTCGAAGATCTTGTAGAAACAGGGTATGTCGCTCGAGATTTTACCTGGAGCCTTAAAAGTGGGAAGGAATCTATCTTGAGCAAATTTCGCCTCAAGGACAACTATATCCGATTTTATCTCAAATACATCGAGCCAAATCTTCATCAAATTGAAAAAAATCGCATCTCTCGTCCGCCCGCATGGTCGACGATCATGGGACTGCAATTTGAAAATCTCGTTCTCCACAACATCAACCAGGTACTTGATATCATTAAAATTGCACCTGAGGAAATCGTCTATGACAGCCCCTATTTCCAAAAGGCTACAAAAACCCATCCAGGATGTCAGATTGATTACATGATCCAAAACAAGTATAATACTCTCTACATCTTTGAAATCAAATTCTCAAAACAGAAAATTGATACTAAAGTGATCCAAGAACTAGAACAAAAGATTCATCGCCTCCAAAGACCGAAGCACTTCTCCTATCGCCCTATCCTAGTCCACGTAAATGGGGTCACTGATACTCTCCTTGATTCTGACTACTTTGCTCACACCATCGATTTTTCTCAATTTCTTCAACCCTAAGTGAACGGTATGGTAACCTGAATTCCCGGGAAATGTAACTATACTGAAGGAACAATCGGGAGTCCATCGCTGCTGCTGTACGAACCCGAAGCCGCTTCATATCGAGGTGATTTTTAAGCTCATCAAAGCTGTTCTCCACGACATCTTTAGTACGATATATGCTCAAAGCTTCTTTGGCTGTCTTGATTTTGTTGGACAAAATACAGAAAAAGCCGCTGTAGCGTTTTCGATGCTTCTGGATTTCCTCTTCGTTGAACGAGACTTGTAAACCACGTTTTGGTGTCTCTTTAACAATGAGATAGTGGCGATAAAACTCCTCGTGCTTTTCATTGGTTTTTCCAGACCTCAAAAGACGGATCTGGTTTATCATCGATGAGCTCCCCATCTTCCAGAAACTCCAAGCTCTTGACTCCCTCATCACCGAGGGGAGAAAATACGGAGCCTGTGCCCTCCTAGCCCTCCAAAGTCCCGCCCAACTCGAAGAGATCTACGGAAGAGCCGCCTCCCAAACGATCCTAGGAAACTTGGCGCCACCCGCCTCATCTTTGCCGAGCACGACCCCGAAAACAACCACGCTTACCCGGCAACACTCCCATCACCAAGGTCTCTCTCTCAAAAACTAGAACACTGTTTTTCTTTGAAGTTTTCCCTTTAAGGGAGTAGGCTTAAGTAGCCAAATTTATACAAACCCAAAGGAAAGACCGATGATGATTTGTACCCACACAACAGTTGAGCTGGAAACACGAAACAACTGTCGTGGCAACCCAACTCGGCTTAGGCATTTCTTGAAACAACGACGAAACATCTACAAGTTTTAGGTCGATGATCTCTGCCTTAGACGGGCCAACAAGATGCCTAAGTACACAAGTTGCATCTGTTGGATCACCAATAGCAACTGGGTTCATCCCATGTATAAAATATGCCCCATAATCACCATCATCCAGCAGATTCAATCTTTTTTCAATCTCATGTTGATTTTAGCACCACAAAAAATGTTCGTAACCTACGGATTATCCATAGTTTAAGGTGCGTTTTGGCGTACACCGTCAGAATCCCGGCCCACGCTGTAAACGGTCCCCTAATTGCGTTGGGTGTAACCCAAATCAGTTAAAAACCCAAGACTCTGGTCTTCAGACACAAGCATACCAGGCTCTTGCATGCCCCCTACCGGGAAATAACGAGAACGGAAGGCATTAAGAGTAGAGGCGGGTGTTTAAGCCCGCCCCCCTCATCGAACCGTACGTAGAGGGTAGACGAGACAGGTCACCCTGCTCGCCCCCCAGGACCCCTGCAAAGTAGTCGGGATTTTTTCATTAAAAAACTTGATAGTTATTTGATTCTGATTATCAGAGAGTTGTGAAAACGGTCCATTTCGGGTCGCAGACCTTCAAGAGAATAACCTG